>NZ_JBGCCX010000145.1:0-13263 GCF_045105015.1 Psychroserpens sp. | reverse complement strand
GAATTAGAGGATTTACCTGGATGTTCTTTGGCAATTTATTTAATAAATTTTCTCATATTTTTATAATTGGAATTTTAGCAAGACTATTAACTCCAGAAGATTTTGGTATCATTGGTATCATTCTAATTTTTGTAAGTTTTTTTTTTTTTTTTACTCAAATGAGAATCGGAACTGCTCTTTTTCATAAAGAAGAAATAGACAAATCACACATCTCACTAGGTTATACATTATCAGTACTTATAGGTGTTTTTGTTTGTTTGCTATTTTATTTTATTGCACCTTATATAGGACAGTTTTTTAATCTTGATGGTTTAGAAGGTCCTATTCGGTTTTTTTCGTTTTTCTTTCCAATTAAAAGTATGAATAGTGTTTCAATTGCTCTTCTCCAAAGAGATTTAAAATTTGATGCACTTGTAAAAAGTAGCAGCCTCTCTTACCTCTTCGGTTACGGATTAACATCTATTACGTTTGCGCTTCTTGGTTATGGATATTGGTCATTAATTTATGGACAATTAGCTATTTTACTGGTTAATACAGTAATTCTACTTTTTTTTAAGACACCTTCTTTTTCTATCTTAAATAGCAAGAAAACCTATAAAGACTTATTGTTTTTTGGTTCAGGTTACGCTCTTGACACCTATATTAATTTTTTTGCTGATAATACAGACAATCTTATCATAGGAAAGGTTTTAGGGACGTCTAGCCTAGGAATTTATTCAAGAGCATTTCAATTATTTGCTTTGCCTGCAAGCTTTTTTGGAAGTATTTATGATAAGGTACTATTCCCTATCTTATCTAGCAAACAATCTGATACTGAAAAATTATCATCATTTTATATTTTCAGTAATTGCTTCTCTTTACTTATTTTATTACCAATATCTCTTATTTTATTATTTAATGCTGAATTGATCATTACAATATTACTTGGTAACAAATGGCTTGATGTAGTATTACCATTTCAGATATTGGTTATTGGCTTATTTATAAGGTTCGGTACGAAAATAAATAAGGCCTTTTTAAAATCATTAGGATTAGTTTATCAAGGTGTTTACTTTCAAACGATCTATGCTATTATGATGGCGAGCTTTTGCTTTATTGGTGTGAGATACTTTGGTATTGTTGGTGCTGCTGCTGGTGTCCTTTTGACAAACATTATAAATTATATTCAAGTATCATTTAAAATACAAACGCTATTAAATTATTCGTATTCATACTTCTTAAAGTTGCACTTAAGTGCATTTTTAAACTATTTCCCAATAATCCTTTTGATCGTAGGCGCTTTTTTGTTAGAATATAACGATAAGCTAATTGCCTTCGTATTAACTTTATTGATTATTTTGCCTCTATTAGTTATACCATTAAAAAACAAGAACAGTTTTTTTTACCAAAGCGCTAATATTGAAATGCTAAAACAAGTCATCAATAATTCACCAAGTGTTGTGAAAAAGGTCATATCTAAAATAAAAAGTGTTTTATGAAATCTGTCGTTTTTATAATCATTGCTTTTTTATTAGCAACAAATAATGTGTTCATAGATTTTAGAGTGGGCTCTTTAAGTATTGATAGACTTTTAGAGTTTTTATTCTTTGGTTTATTTTTAAACACATTTATCAAAGAGTTTTTTGCTAATGCATTCTTCAAAAAGTTTACTTTGTTTGTTGTATCATTAGCAATTGTTCAATTAATTTCAAACGCGCTTTTAGCTAGTTTTCATGGATTAGAAAGTATGATTTTACTTGAAGATTTGTTCAAATCTTTATCATTTATTGCATATTCTTTCCTGTTTTATCTAATAGTAAAAGAAGATTTATGGTATCTGAAATTTATAGTTTTTATTCATCTTTTAATCTGTTTATTTGCCTTATTACAGCATCCATTATCTCCGTTATCTTCAGAAATCCACGATATCAAATTACAGTTATATAGCAACATAGATCAAGAAGATGCTAGATCAATAAAATTAAAAAACCAAGAAACTCATATTGATTTTGGAGTGAGTAATAAGTTTAGATTATCTGGACCATTTGTATCTACAACTACGTTTTCTTACTTTTTAATGGTCACATTCTTATTTAATCTTTATCTCTATTTTAGAACCCACAAAAGAATATATGTTTTTACTACTGCTTTTGTTATTTTATGTAGTATTCTAACTCAAACAAGATCTTTAGTTATAGCTATAGCTATCATATTAATTGGGATTTTTATATTAATAAACAACTATAGTAGGTTCAATAATCTAAAAGTAATAAGTACTGTGATTTTACTTGTTACCTCACTAGTATTTATGAATAAATTTGATTCTTTCTTTGATGAAAACACAACTAGATTAACTAATTTGACTGAAAACCCTACTTCAACTGGTCGTCCGCTGTTGTGGTTAGCAGGCTTAAAGGCAGTTGCAAAACATCCTCTAGGCATAACAGATGCACAGTATAACACAGTTAAGCAAGACATGTCAAAACAATATGGAAAAAATGGTTTGGGTTATTTAAATTCACATAATGGATTGATAAATATTGGAATTAACTATTCTGCTATCGGCTATTTTATCATCTTTATGTTTTCCCTTTTTATCTTAAAATATACGCGGTTATTGAGTAAGAATTTCAAATCTTTATTTTATTTGTTTTTCATTGGGTATCTCATAAATATATTCTTTCACAATAATTTTATATTCATTTCTGATTATGATATTCTAATGGCTTTAATGCTAATTCCATTGCAATACATATACGAACAAGAACAATTAAACGAGACTAAAACAAATGAATTAATATGAAAAACAATCTCGTAAAAATAATGTTTGTTTTACCATCTCTAAAATCAGGAGGTGCAGAACGTGTAATATCCTTTATTGCATCAAACATAGATAAGTCAAAATTTAAAAGTATTCTTGTAGTTGTAGGCTTTGAAGATGATGCTGTTTATTCAACGGATGGTATTGAAGTACATTTTCTTAATTGTACAAGAGTTTTAAAATCTATCAACCCGCTGTTTCAGTTGATAAAAGAAGTAAAGCCCAATATCGTTTTAGGTTCAATAGCACATGTAAATAGAGTTTTAACCATGTTAAGTGCCTATTTTAGAAAAACTAAATTTATAGGTCGTGAAGCTAGTCTAGATCGTGTAATTACAGAATACACCTATAATAAAAAACGTATCAAATATTGGAAGTTTTACAAAAACTACTACAAACATTTAGATATGATTATTTGTCAATCTAAAGAGATGGCACAAAACCTACATGATCGATACTTTATTCCAGATGATAAACTTGCTATAATAAACAACCCAATTTCAGGAAATTTACCTGCTCGAAAAACACCAATCAATTCTGATAAAACTAGACAGCTAATTACCATTGGTAGAATGAGTGAAGAAAAAGGTCATAAACGCATTTTAGAAGCTCTATCCAAATTAAAGACTCCATTTCACTATACTATTGTTGGAAAAGGTCATTTAGAAACTCAAGTAATGGAAAAAGCCTCTGAGTTAGATTTATTAAAACACATCACACATATTCCATATACTAATGATGTTGCTAAGTATTTAGCAGAAAGTGACTTGTTCCTACAAGGTTCTTTTGTGGAAGGATTTCCAAATGCCTTATTGGAAAGTTGTGCAGTAGGAACTCCTGTCTTAGCTTTTAGAGCTCCAGGTGGAACTCAAGAAATTGTTGAAGATGATATCAATGGTTATCTGGCAGAAGATATTGATGATTACTTTAATAAAATTAACCATGCATTATATGATAAAGAATGGGATTCTGAAACAATACGTCATTCTGTATATTCAAAATTTAATCAAGAGCTTATATTATCAAAGTATGAAGCCATGTTTGAACGTTTACACCATTCAAATAAAATGTATTCGTAATGACGTTAGTTCATTTAATAACAGGCCTTGGAGGTGGTGGAGCTGAGCACATGGTTTTAGAATTATCTAAAACTGCTCAATCTCGTAAAACAAAGACCATTGTTATATCTATCACTAACTCAAATACCATTGAAAGTAAATTCATAGACAATCAAATTGAATATCACTTTTTAGGAATAAATTCACTAAAAAATTTCAAAAACGGTTTCGCTACTTTAAAGCATCTTATTAAAGATCAAAATGAAATTGTATTTCATTGTCACATGTTCCACTCTTGTATGTTGGGAATAATATTTAAACTATTTTATAAAAATATACCTATAGTCTTTACAATGCACACCAATAGTGTAAAGCAATTATATAGAAGGCTTTTATTGTTTTTTGCAAAACCATTTAGAAAATCTGATATTATATTTAGTGAAAATTCAAAAAAATGGTATTTAAAAAATAGTATTGTAATACCAAACGGTGTGGATTTTGAAAAATTTAAACTTTCAGAAACAAGAACCTATGATAAGGCTCAATCGTTTTCCTTTTTATTTTTAGGTCGATTATTCGAGCCAAAAAATCCTTTGTTTTTAGTAACATTAGCTAAAAGTTTAAAAGAATCTAAAATCCATAAATTTACTATCAATATTGTTGGTGATGGTCCAATGAAAAATCAACTAGAACTTGCAATAAAAAATGCAAATGTTTCTGATCATTTCGTTTTCCATGGGTTTAACAACAATGTTATCCCGTTTTTGCATCAATCTCATTGCTTAATTTTACCTTCACTCTGGGAAGGTATGCCAGTTACAATTATTGAATCTGCAGCTTCTAAGCTTCCAATAATTACAACACCTGTTGGAAGTATTCCAGACTTTTTAAATGAATCTAATGCTTTTGTTAGAAATCAAGACAATTTCCATAATGCAATGATTGAAGTCGTAAACAACTATGATACTGCAATAGCAAAAGCAAATAAACTATATAGTGAAATGGCTTCTGTTTTTAATATTGAAAACATTTACACTAAACATGAAACTATTTATAATTCTGTAAGCTCATCAAAATCATGAGACACAAACTCATTCGTATAACAACCGTTCCGTCCTCATTAAGAACCCTTTTGAAAGGACAACATCGCTTTATGAATAAGCATTATGAAGTTATTGGAATAGCTGCAGATGGTGATCCCTTAAAAGAAGTAATACAAAATGAAGGCATTAAGACACATGCTGTTGAAATGACCAGAACCATAACTCCAATAAAAGACCTAAAAGCAGTATTTCAGCTTTATAAATTCTTTAAAAAGGAACAACCATTTATCGTACACACCCATACGCCTAAAGCAGGAACAGTCGGTATGCTCGCTGCAAAATTAGCTGGTGTACCACATCGACTGCATACAATTGCTGGTTTGCCTTTACTTGAGATTACAGGAAATAAACGAAAGCTACTCAATATTGTAGAAAAGTTTACATATAAATGTTCGACGCTTGTACTTCCAAACTCTTTTGGACTAGAGCGCATTATTTTAGAAGAAAAATTCACGACATCAAAAAAAGTAAAAGTCATAGGAAATGGAAGTTCAAATGGAATCGACACCAAACATTATGATACGGCTTTAGTTTCCGAAGTAAAACAACAAGAACTTAAAAATAAATTAGAAATTACCAATAACGATATTGTATTCATTTTCATAGGCCGAATTGTGAAAGACAAAGGGATTAACGAGTTAGTTTCAGCTTTTAATTCTCTCTCAAAAAGACATTTAAATTCTAAACTACTTTTAGTGGGTTCAAGAGAGAATCACTTAGATCCATTATCACCAGAAACTGAGCAGATTATTAAAGATAACAATCAAATTATAGCTACAGGAGTCCAAAAAGATATTAGACCCTATGTTTCTATTTCACATGTATTAGCATTCCCTAGTTATCGTGAAGGTTTTCCAAATGTGGTATTACAAGCAAGTTGTATGGAATTGCCATGTATTGTTAGTAATATTAACGGTTGTAATGAAATTATTGAACATGATGTTAATGGATTAATTGTTCCTGTAAAAAATGATTCAGCACTAGAAGCGGCAATGCAATTTATGATTGATAATCCTGAGAAACGTATTGCAATGATTAAAAATTCTCGCTCAAGAATTATTGAGCGCTATAAACAGGAATTTGTGTGGAATGAAATTTTAAAACTTTATAAAACTTTTGAGTCATGAAGATTTACAAAAACTTTATAAAACGTCTTTTAGACCTTGTAAGTTCTACTATTGGATTCTTACTCGCCTCTCCTATTTTTATAATAGTGTGGGCTATATTATTAATAAAAAACAAAGGAAGCGCTTTCTTTTTTCAAGAACGACCTGGAAAAAATGAACGCATCTTTAAAATCATCAAGTTCAAAACCATGAATGATAAAAAAGATGCCAATGGAGAACTTCTTCCACCTGCAGAGCGACTTACAAAAACTGGTGTTTTTGTAAGAAAATATTCTTTAGATGAAATTCCACAATTATTAAATGTAATCAAAGGCGATATGAGTTTAATTGGTCCAAGACCTTTGCTTGTTAAATATTTGCCACGATACAACGATTTTCAAAAACAACGACATGACATAAGACCTGGAATTACAGGTTGGGCTCAAGTTAATGGTAGAAACGCCATCAGTTGGGAACAAAAATTTGAATACGATGTTTGGTATGTAAACCATCTTTCTTTCATGTTAGATATAAAAATTCTATTTTTAACCGTCTATAAAGTCTTTAAAAAAGATGGAATTTATAGTGTAGAAAATGATATTGTTCCTGATTTTATGGGAACTAAAAACAATCAAGACAATTAAATCTATGGCGCTTAACTTACTCTTTACTTGTGCTGGACGCAGAAACTATTTAATCAATTATTTTAAAGAAGCCATAAAAGGTCAAGGAAAAATCTTTGCTGCTGATATGAGCGATACTGCTCCTGCAATGGTTGATGCAGATGAGGCTATTATTGTCCCTAGTATATATGATGATCATTATATTTCTACTTTAAAAACGATTATCAATACACATAATATTAATGCTATTATTTCATTAAATGATTTAGAACTACCTATTCTTTCTAAACATAAATTAGATATTGAGTCTACTGGAGCTAAACTTATTGTATCTAGTGAAAACGTAATAGATATTGCTTTTGATAAAATAAAGACGTTTAATTTTATTCAAAATATAGGATTGAAAACACCTTTGACCTATACCACTTTAAATTCGGTTAAAACTGCTATATCAGAAGGCAAACTTGATTACCCTCTTGTTGTGAAACCGCGATGGGGAAGCGCTTCAATTGGAATTGATTTTCCAGAGACTGAAGCAGAATTAGACTTAGCTTTTCAACTTCAGCATATAAAATTGAAAAAATCTATTCTAAATACTGCAAGTGAACAAGATTTAGATAATGCTATTCTTATTCAAGAAAAAATGAATGGACAAGAATATGGTTTAGATATTGTTAATGATTTTGAAGGTCATTATTTCGGAACTTTTGTTAGAAAAAAATTGAACATGCGCTCTGGTGAAACTGATAAAGCGGTGTCTGTTATTGATGATAGATTTGAAAAACTTGGAAGAATTGTATCTGAAAACTTAAAGCATATTGGAAATTTAGATTGCGATGTTTTTGTTGCTAATGAAGAACTTTATCTTCTTGAGCTAAATCCAAGATTTGGAGGAGGTTATCCGTTTTCACATGAAGCAGGAGTTAATACATGCTCGACATACATTGAATGGTTAAAAAACAATAAAGATGTTAACCAATTTAATCAATATGTAGCTGGAAAACTGTTTTCAAAATGTGACAGAATGTTGGAAATAAAATCAGCTAAGCAAATGTGATTTTTTGTGCTTTTTTTGATCCAGAAATCACATACTGTTTTTCATCAGTAACAGCTCTGTATATTTTAATATTATCTATTGGCTCAGGATTTGCAAAAGCAAAAGTATACATAAACTGAAGCAAATGACTTGTAGCATCGTCTTCACAACTTATCTTCACATAATCTGAAGATGATTGATCAAATGCTTCGATTTTCTCAAATTTTAGAACTTGATTTGCACTTATATTAGAAGCTTCAGAACCACCAGTTAGCATAAATTTATACTTTCGGTACAACTCATTAACTTTTTTACGTCTTAAATACAATTTTAACTTAAAATACACTTCTGCATATTTAGCTTTCAGTATTGAGGATAGAGACTTTGAATCATAAATTAAGTGATAATCAAAATCATATGCAACATTACTCCACTTATGCTTATATTCAAAATCGCCTTTAGAAAAATCTGAAATTCTATAGTTATTTTCAAAACACCATTCTAATAATTTAATGATAGAGGTCTTACCAATACTAAACTTATAATAATCAGGATCAAAAACTGTAATAGTTTCAAATAACACATCCTCTGCATGAAAATTAAGTGTGATACCTATAGGTGTTTCATCATTATAAATTACCAGTAATGAGGATTTTTTTTCTTCTAACATGTTAAAAACCAATTCCTTATAATAATTCCATTTTTTAGGACTTAAATGGTGGTAATTGGTTTGTTTACCTGCAAAACGCTTACTTAAAAGGTTATGAAATTGTTCAAACAAAAGATCAAAATCTTTAGATGCAATTCCGTCATGAATAAATTCATAACGTATGTTAAAACATTGCTCTAGGCGTCTCATATTAGATCTAAACTCCCTTCTGTTTTTTGAACTAAACTGAGCGTTTATATAGTCATCTTGATTATCAAATCCTGAAATATCCATTAAAAAACCTTGGTACTGAAATAGCTTTTTTAATTTAAGTGAAGACCCAGAAGGTGGATTAAATTCTGCTATATTGAAATACTGCGGAACATCGTATAACAAAAAAGTCTTGCCTTTATAATCAGATTTTGAATAATCTAATTCATAGGAAATCCCTTTAGTCAAATTTCTAGCTGCATTTATATATATCCCATCTTTTGAGTTTTTTACAAACTTAACACCATTGATAAATTCAAAAGACTCAAGATCTTTATCTTCGTTGAAGTGTTTAGACCAAATGCTCTCAAAGGTTGAAGATGTAAAAGGATTTTGATTCATAAATACGATAAAATAGTCGTCCTTATTTTCGGCAAATGTAATATTTTGAATGGATTATTTTAATTTTTTTAGAAAAAACATTCATTACAGTTTTTTTATCTAGATAAGTTATAAAAATTGATTAATTCAAATCTGTATTTTAAATATCAAATAGTTAATTATTTACTTGTATATCGTAAAAACCTGCCATTTATCGTGATAATTTGGTTGGTAAATGTGTATTAATGCATCTTTATCTCGAATGTTTGGTTGTAAACTTAAACTTTCAAACCCAAATCCCTCACTTAACACTAATATTGAATAGTAATATAATTACTTAACAATTTTGATTATGGAATCTAAAATATGGTTGTCATCACCTCACATGGGTGGTAATGAACAAGCTTATGTAAACAATGCCTTTGAAACTAATTGGATTGCTCCTCTCGGACCTCATGTCAATGGTTTTGAAAACGATATACAAAATTACCTTCAAGATAATAGTTTAGTTGCTGCTCTCAGTTCTGGAACTGCAGCACTTCATCTTGCCCTATTACTTTTAGAAGTCAAACAGGGTGACGAAGTTATTTGTCAAAGTAAAACATTTTCGGCGTCAGCCAATCCAATCGTCTATCAAGGCGCAACTCCAATTTTTGTTGATAGCGAAGCTGACACATGGAACATGTCTCCAGAAATGTTAGAGACTGCTATTCAAGATCGAATAAAAAAAGGTAAAAAGCCTAAAGCAATTATTGCTGTACACTTATATGGAATGCCATATAAAGCGGCCGAAATTCATGCTATTTCAAAATCTTATAATATTCCAATTATAGAAGATAGCGCAGAAGCACTTGGCAGCACATACAAGAACAAGAAATGTGGGACTTTTGGCGATATTGCAATACTTTCATTCAATGGAAATAAAATAATAACAACTTCTGGAGGAGGTGCTTTAGTGACAAAAGATGATACTATAAAGCAAAAAGCTATATTCTTAGCTACACAGGCAAGAGAAAATGCTGTAGAATATCACCATAAATCTATTGGTTATAATTACAGACTTTCTAATGTTTTAGCAGGAATTGGAAGAGGACAAATGGAAGTCCTTGAAGATCGAGTAAATGCTAGGCGTAAAAACTATGAAATTTATACTCAAAACTTATCTGAAATAGATGAAATATCTTTTTTAAATGAGCCAAAAGGCTTTTATTCAAATCGTTGGCTAAGTTGCATATTAACACCATCTGAAACTATACGAGAAGGTTTAAGGAAAAAACTGTTAGAATTCAATATTGAATCAAGACCACTTTGGAAACCTATGCACCAACAACCCGTTTTTAGCGCTTCACCTAGCTATTTAAACGGCATTTCGGATGAATTATTCGAAAAAGGCTTATGTTTGCCTAGTGGCTCGAACTTAACTGAAAATGAATTGAGTAGAGTTATTTCTGCAATAAAAGCGTATTTTAGAGCATGATTAAACGTAGACTTCAAAATATATCGCAAAAATATGCCTCCAGATGGATGGTGATGTTATTCGACCTTATCGTTGTTTCATTTACGTTTATCATTGCCTACATCATTCGTTTTAACTTCAAAATAGATTTTGATGTTCTTGTCATGTTTAAACAAATACCTTTTGTTTTTCTTGCAGGTTTTATTAGCTTTTTACTAGTTGGTTCATACAAAGGTGTGGTAAGATTTACAGGATTTAAAGATGTTGTAAATATTATCATTGGAGTAAACATATTAGCTACCATTCTAATTGTTACTACTTTTTTTAGTAGAAAATTGAACTACGATAGCATCTTTAATATTTCAGGATCTGTGATTTACATTCATTTGATGCTAAATATTTTGTTTTTAATTGGTTTAAAACTTTTTGTAAAATCGATGTATAATCACGTTATGCAAGATTTTAAGAACAAAAAAAGAGTCATGATTTATGGTGCTGGAAACTCTGGTATGCTAACTTATGACGCCATTACAAATGACCCAAAAAACAGTCATGAAATCATCGGTTTTATCGACGATAATGACCGTAAAATTGGAAAAAAAATCAACACACTATATGTATACAGTTTACAAAAAATAACCTCAAATTTAATAGAAAAACAAGATCTTGAAGAAGTTGTTATTTCTATTCAAAACATTGAACCTTCAAGGCTTCTTGAAATTTCAAGTATACTCTTTGAATTGGGTCTAAAAGTTAAAATAGTTCCTCCTGTTCAAACATGGATTGATGGCGATTTAAGTGTTGGACAAATTAAGGATGTAAACATTGAAGATCTTCTAGGAAGAGAACCTATAACTATTATTAATCCTGCATTAGTTCATCAATACGAAAATCAAATCATTTTTGTTACTGGAGCAGCAGGATCAATTGGTAGCGAAATTGCTAGAAAAGCTACTAATTATGCTTATAAAAAGTTAGTCCTTATAGATACTGCAGAATCCGCATTATATGAACTCCAACAAGAATTTGTTAGAGATGGAATTAAAAACTTTATAGCAATTGTAGCTGATGTAAGAGATAAAAAACGAATGGAACATCTGTTCGGTATTTATCGTCCAAATATTGTGTTTCACGCAGCAGCTTATAAACATGTTCCTTTAATGGAAAACAATCCATATGAAGCAGTAAGTGTAAATATTGGTGGAACAAGAAATATGGCAAACTTGTCTGTTAAACATGGTGTTAATAAATTCGTGCTTATTTCTACTGATAAAGCTGTCAACCCTACCAATGTTATGGGTGCTACTAAACGTATTGCTGAACTTTATGTAAATTGCTTACAAGGCAAAGGTCAAACTAAATTCATTACGACTCGCTTTGGAAATGTGTTGGGTTCAAATGGATCTGTAATTCCATTATTTAAGAAACAAATAGATTCTGGAGGCCCTTTAACAGTAACTCATCAGGATATTACAAGATATTTCATGACTATCTCAGAAGCCTGTCAATTAGTTTTAGAAGCAGCTACAATGGGTAATGGTGGAGAAATATTTGTGTTTGATATGGGAGAATCTGTTAAAATATTTGACTTAGCAAAAAACATGATTATTTTATCTGGATTACGCTATCCTGAAGACATAGACATAAAGATAACTGGATTAAGACCAGGTGAAAAAATTTACGAAGAACTTTTAGCAGACGGAGAAAAAACGAGACAAACCTATCATGAGAAAATTATGATTGCAAAAACGAAACAGATAGATGCTGATGATATATCTCAAAAAATAGCAAATTTATGTTTAGTTAACTCAAAAGTTCAAAACTTAGAAGTTGTTTCACTTATTAAACATATCTTACCAGAGTATATCTCTAATAATTCAAAATTTGAAGTTTTAGACTCAAAAAAATAAATTGCTCCTAAACCAATAAACTATGCATAAATCATTCAACTTAAAACATTCAATTAAACTTTTAACAATCTTTAGTTTTGTTATAATGTCTTCTTGTGCAACAAGAAAAGAACTTGTTTATTTTCAAGATGAACCCTTAGGTCCAGAAAGCAAATTAGATAATATGTTCGAATTAACATACAAAACTAATGACATCCTAACCATTGATATTTCATCTATTGAACCAGCTGCAGTCATGCCTTTTAATTTAGCATCAGTTTCATATGCTAATAACAATAATAATGCTGGAAATGATTTAAATGCAAACGGCAACCTTTTGAGACAAACGTATTTAGTTGATCCAAAAGGTAATATTGAATTTCCTGTTTTAGGCACTTTAAAAATTGGTGGACTAACCAGAGCTCAAGCAACTGACATGCTTAAAGAGCAACTAAGAGAATATGTAAAAGATGCTATAGTCAATATTAGACTTATCAATTTTACGGTTACTGTTTTGGGCGAAGTAAACAGACCAGGAACATTTACAGTACAAGATGAACGTATTTCATTAGCTGAAGCCTTAGGATTAGCTGGTGATCTAACAATATATGGTAAAAGAGAAAATGTATTTTTAATCCGCGAAGTAGGCGGACAAAAAAAATACGCTAAGCTTGATTTAACTTCAGTAAACGTTCTTAATTCACCAGTATATTATCTTTCTCAGAATGATGTCATTTATGTTGAACCTAACAATTCAAAAATTAAAACTTCAAACTACAATCCGAATACTGGAGTATTAATTTCTGCTATTTCTACTCTTGCGACTATTGTTGCAATTTTTGCATTCAGATAAATAAAAAGCCACTAAATTAAATATTATGTCTAAAAACGACCTTTCAAATAAAGACAACATTATAGATATAGTTGAATTATACTTATCTAAATGGAAGCT
>NZ_JBGCCX010000144.1:0-20196 GCF_045105015.1 Psychroserpens sp. | reverse complement strand
TGCGTCTTTATTGCAAAGAAAATTAAAATTAGGATATAACAGAGCTGGACGATTGATTGACCAATTAGAAGCAGCAGGTATCGTTGGAGGATTTGAAGGAAGTAAAGCCAGACAAGTTCTTGTTCCTGATTTAGTAGCTCTCGACCAATTATTAGAAAACGAATAATAATTAAAAAAGTATAGAACAAACAGTATTAGAAGATGAGACAAATTGTATTAGTATTAGCCGCTTTAATAAGTTCATTCGGGTTTTCACAAGACGCAGAAACCTTACTCAATGAAGTGTACAATAAAACTAAATCATACGAGAACATTTCTATTGATTTTAAATATGTACTTCAAAACAACAGCGAAAACATTAATCAGGAAACTCGAGGCGATGTTATTATCCAAGGTGATAATTATGTATTAAATTTTTTAGGGATTACTCAAATGTTTGATGGCACTTCCCTTTATACTATTAGTCCTGAAGATGAAGAAGTCACAATTTCTACAGACAACACAGAAGATGAATTTACAATTACGCCCAGTAAAATGTTATCCTTTTATAAAGAAGGCTATACTTACGAGATGGACATTGTTCAGAACGTTAAAGGAAGAAAAATACAATTCGTAAAACTAAACCCAATAGACACCAATTCAGAAATAAAACAAGTGCTACTTGGTATTGATGCCAATACAAAACATATATATAATTTAATTGAAATCGGTAAAAATGGAGCTAAAACGACCTTAACTGTTAATTCTTTTAAAACGAACGAGCCGATCTCAAAAACCTTATTTACATTTGACAAAAGTAAATATGGAGACTATTACATTAATAGACTCGACTAGGCGAACAACCATCAATGAAAATACTAGATAGGTACATATTAACGACCTACTTAAAAACTTTTTTGAGCGTGTTTATTATACTCATGCTCATTTTTGTTTTACAGTCAATTTGGCTTTATATATCCGAATTAGCTGGCAAGGACTTAGCTGTTGGTGTTATTTTAAAATTCTTACTATATGTTACGCCTACACTTATTCCATTAATATTACCACTTACTGTTCTTCTTGCTTCTATTATGGTTTTCGGACAATTTGCTGAAAATTATGAATTTGCAGCTATGAAATCAACAGGTATTTCGCTTCAACGCGCCATGCGAAGTCTTAGTGTTTTTATTGTAATATTAGGCGTAGGATGTTTTATTTTCTCTAACAATGTAATCCCTTGGGCAAATTACAACTTCTACAACTTAAGAAAAAATATTGCTAAAGTTCAGCCTGCAATGGCAATCGCTGAAGGTCAATTTAATGACATTGGAGATTACAATATTAAAGTTGAAAAGAAAAGTGGAGATAAAGGTCAGTTCCTAAAGAAGGTAGTAATTCATAAAAAAGGACTTCGTCGTGCAGGAAATTCAACAGTAATCATTTCTGAATCTGGTGAATTAAAAAGTAATCCGAATTCAAACATCTTACAACTGGTATTATTTGACGGACACTATTATGAGGAAATATTTAATAAAAACCCTAAACAACGGGCAAAAAAACCTTATGCAAAAAGTTACTTTGAAGAATATACAATCAATGTTGATTTAGAAGGGCTTAATGATGTAGATATCGATGACAAAAGTTACGACAATCGTTATAATATGTTAGATGTAAGTAGCCTTACCTATACGATTGACAGTTTATACACAAAACAATCTAATCAGTTAAAATCTTTTTCAGAAACACTATATCTGCGCTCTACGTTTGAAAGTTTAAATCAGAACATTAAAATAAAAAAGGACTCTATCTTTGAGGGCGACATTTTTAGTTTATTCAAAAATAAATCTAGAGTACAAATACTAAATCTAGCATCAAATACTGCTACAAGCTCTAAACAAATCATATATGCCAACAAAAAAAATATGGCAGGAGCTACAAAATGGTTAAGCAAACACGTCATATCACTTCATGAAAAATACATTTTAGGCTTAGCATGTATCATCCTCTTTTTTGTTGGAGCACCTCTTGGAGCTTTAATTCGTAAAGGTGGAATTGGTCTACCTCTTGTTATTGCTATCCTACTATTTTTGACTTATCATTTTATTGGAATATTTGCTAAAAACAGCTCTTTAGACGGCACTTTAAATCCAATGTTTGCTACTTGGCTATCAACATTAATCATGTTGCCATTAAGCATCTACCTAACAAGAAGAGCTACAAAAGACAGGCAGTTATTTGAGTCTGAAGGACTACTCGATCCTTTAAAAAAATTATTTGGTATCAAAAGTAAAACCCTTGTGTTTAGCACTAATGTTTTAGATGTTAATTCTGAAGATTACCAAAATTTAGAACAATATGACGATAATAAATTAATAGATATCGTAAAGCATTACAGACAATACAATTATGGTATTGAATATAAAAATTCATCATTAAACGTATTAGAATCAAGAGGTATCACGCAACAACAACTAAAGTTTTCTGGAAATTTAACCGATTATTCTTATGAAGAAGCATTGAGATTAAAGTATTTATATGAAGAAAATTCAAAATTAGCATTTGCACTTTATGCAATCACTTTACTTTTAATTCTTCCGGGTTCCATATTAAAAAACAACGGCTTCCCTTCTATTGGTCAAATCCTTTTTGTTAGTGGAATTATTATTGGTGTACTTTATTTGTTCGCTCTTATCAAATCATTCGTGGATAGCTCAAATCTAAACAAGCAACTAGGAAAGAACAATATTTCAAATGGCTTGATTTTTATTTTATTTGGATTACCACTATACTTTGTATTTTACTTTTTTCAGAAGAAAAAAATTAACGAAGATCTAAAGACAACTACAACAGAAGACAATTCAATTGAAAGTACTTCAAAAATCATAAAAGCATCAGACATTAAAGGTTTAAAAACTAAGCTTGAAGACTATAAGGTCTATTCAAAATTTGCTTTTATCTTCTTTGTTTTAGGAATTGTGCTATTGATATTATACTTTGTTTTTAATAATAATGAATTGCCTGCTGCCAAAAGTGCTTCTATTGAGTTATCTGTTATTTCTGGACTGCTATTCATACTATATGCGCTAGCATCAAGTATAAGTTTCAAAAAAATATATTCATTAATTAACCATACGTTAAAACGTCATACTACTTGGACTTTACTAGGATTTATAATATATCCACTGGTACATTTTAAAAGGCGAAATAAAATATCTGAAGACTTTTCAGCATAGAAAAAATAAGCCATATCTTTGTAATTCTAATTTATCATTATGCTTACAACAATGACAAATACCACAAATTCAACAAAAATAGAACTGAATACCATATCTGAAGCTATAGAAGACATTAGCAATGGTAAAATCATCATTGTTGTAGACGATGAAAACAGAGAGAATGAAGGCGATTTCTTAGCAGCATCTAGTAAAATCACACCAGAAACCATAAATTTTATGGCAACACATGGTCGTGGACTTATTTGCGCTCCGCTAACAGAAACACGATGCAAAGAACTCGATCTGCACATGATGGTAAATAATAATACCGATCCTATGGAAACAGCATTTACTGTTTCAGTTGATTTAAGAGGAAATGGTGTAACTACTGGTATTTCTGCTAGCGATAGAGCCAAGACCGTTAAAGCGCTTATTGACCCAGCAATGAAACCATTTGAGTTAGCTAGACCTGGTCATATTTTCCCATTGGTAGCTAAAGATGGAGGTGTTTTAAGACGAACAGGGCATACTGAAGCTGCTATAGATTTTGCTAGATTAGCAGGTCTAGAACCAGCTGGTGTTATTGTTGAAATCATGAATGAAGATGGAACGATGGCACGTTTACCTCAACTTTTAGAGGTTGCAAAAAAGTTTGATTTAAAAATCGTTTCGATAGAAGATTTAGTAGCATATCGAATGGAACACGACTCATTAATTGAGAAAAAAGAAGATTTTAATATCGAAACTCGTTTTGGAAGTTTTCGTTTAAGAGCATACCAACAAACAACTAACAATCAAATACATATAGCTTTAACAAAAGGTGAATGGTCTAAAAACGAACACGTACTCACTCGTGTAAATGCTACTTTAGTCAACAATGATATTTTAGGAACCCTAACTAACAATGCTGATGAAAAATTAGATGACATGTTTAGAGTTATTAATACTGAGGGAAAAGGCGCAATTGTATTTATTAATCAGCAATCACAATCTATGAATTTGTTGAAACGCCTAAACCTTTTAAAAGACACTCAAGTTGAAGGAAAAGTCACTAAGGCTCCAAGAATTGACATGGACAGTAAAGATTTTGGTATTGGCGCTCAAATATTACACGACCTCAACATTCACAAACTCAAATTAATTTCAAACAGTCAACAAACAAAACGCGTTGGTATGATTGGCTATGGTTTAGAAATTGTGGATTATGTGGGTTATTAATCACTATACTATTCTTCGTCACCTACGTCTTCTCTTGATGTTGAAATAAAACCATGGTTTACATCATGGTCAAGAAAATGGCAGTATAAAGGCTTTTCATATCTTAAAGTGTTAATTACATTGATAAATTCTTCTTGATAATAATTTAAGGTTATGTAGCCTCTTCTATTCATGGTTGGCTCAGGAAGTGTTGTTCCATTATCAATAAACCTCAATATTCCTCTATGTTCATTTTCATCATAAAGTTTAATAAAATGTCTGGTATTTCCATGATTTGACATATGAGATATCACATATTTTTTTATTTCAAATTCCATAAAATTTAATTTTGAAGCATTAAACGACAGTTAACTTATTGTTATAAAGTTAATTATAATTTGCACTTTCGAAAAATTACAAAACAAATAAATTACTTAATAATTGTTTTTTGAGTAACAGTTGAGTCTCCTGATTGTAATTTGATAAGATACACACCTGTCCTTAGATTTGACACATCTAATTGTTTAGCACATTTAGTTTTAGTCAATACTTGCTTCCCCTAAAACACCAAACACTTCAACTAAATCTATAATAAGATTAAGTTGCCTATAAAGAACTCTATAACTTATAAATAGTAAATTGAAAGGTTGTTGGAGTTAAACTACCAGAACTATTAAATATGCGGACATCTAAATCTCCTCCACTAATAACAATACTTGATGTTCTAAAAGCAGTAGAATAAGGTGTAATCAAACACGAGGTATTAGCTACATTTAATGTAACAGTGTTAACGCTAATACTAATTATACCACTAGTGATACTAGCTGTAAAATTTCCTGTACCACTTAAAACGTTTCCATTAGACTCAACAGTACCATAAGCAATGGGAACGATGTTAGCATTTCCTGTTGCTTCTCTATTAATTTCATCTGTAACATCTAAAGTGCCATTGACGCGCACTAAGTCCGTATCAAATTCTCCATAAATAAGAGCGTTATTTGTACCTGAATTATCTATATATAATCTATTAGACCCTGTTTCATTATAACCTGCTTGAAAACCAATGGCGATATTACTAGATCCTGTTATGTTATTATTTAGAGTTTCATACCCAATTGCGATGTTATTAGATCCAGTTGAGTTACTAACTAAAGATTGATAACCATAAGCTACATTATTATCACCTATATCTGTTGAATTAAGAGACTGATATCCAATTCCTACATTTCGATTGTCTGAACTATCGTCATTACTACCAGCTCCAATACCTAAAAAAATAGATGAACCATTTTCTGAACCATCATTATCTGACTTTGCATCTGTTAAATTATTTATTTCATAGGCGAATGGGTTTGTCCAAGTAATGTTTCCTGCACCATCTGTTTGCATGACTTGATTTATCGCACCATCAGCTGTAGGGAATTGATATGCGTTATTGATATCTAAAGTGCCGTTTATTCTTAAAAGATCAGTATCGAATTCACCATATATTAATGGTGAAGCTGAACTACTGTTTTCTATATATAACCTATTAGAATTTGTTTCATTATAACCTGCACGATGACCTAAAGCGACATTATAAGATCCAGTTGTGTTATTGTATAATGATTCATAACCATAACCTACATTATAAGCTCCCGTATCATTTGAATATAAACTCCGAGTTCCAATAGCAATATTAGAATTTCCTTCAGTATTTAAATTTAAAGCAAAATAACCTATAGCTGTATTTACGCTTCCAGTTAAATTATCTCCTAAAGCTCTAGTTCCAAAGGCAATATTATAATTTCCTTCAGTATTATCATGTAAACTATTATTTCCTGTTGCAATATTAGAGTTTCCTATTGTGTTACTATATAAAGATTGATATCCTGTTGCTACATTACCATTTCCTTCTGTATTGTAGCGTAAAGCCCTATACCCAGTTGCTGTATTATAATCTCCTTCAGTATTCCGGTATAAAGCTCTGTACCCTGTTGCCACATTTAGAGATCCTGTTGTATTTAAAAATAAAGTTTGATATCCATTTGCAGTATTTTCACTACCTATAATATTTGAACGAAGAGTTTGATATCCAATCCCTACATTATGATTATCGGAACTATCATCATTAAGGCCTGCTTCAATACCTAAAAAAACAGACGAGCCATCACTATCACTTTTACCATCTATTAAATCATCAATTGTTCTTGCTCCATTACCAATTGGTAACCAGCCTGTTCCATGATTATAATAGTAAAATCCAGGTACATTAGTGCCAACAGTAGCTGTCAGATAAATGAGCATTGCATTTTGATCTGCATTAACTCCAGTAGGGAATACATCTACTTTTGGGATAAGTATACCATCTGTGCTTATTGGAGCAGCTTGATTTGATGATCGTATATCTAATTGTGCTTGAGGATCTGTTGTTCCAACACCTACTTGTGCTTGAAATGCAAAAGTGAACAAATTAAATACAATAATGACTGTCAGTTTTTTCATAATCATAAATGATTATTATTGATTAAATGTGTTTTAAAATAAAGTCTTACATTTTATTAGAGTATTACTAAAGAAAAACTAGTGTTTAATAATCTTTTTAGTTACTTCTCTTCCATCCTTGGAAAGAACTTTCAGAAGATAAACTCCATTAGATAAATGACTAAGATTAATAATGTTTTTGTTGGATTCTTTAATAATTAATTCACCAAGAAGATTAAATAACTCTATATATTTTACTAGCTCATTGCTATCAACTGTCACATAATTCTCTGTTGGATTAGGATACACATTAAAATTAGAAGTTGATATCTCAAAAGCTTCAACTCCTAAAGTATCAAACATAAAGGTTTCCATTCCTAATGCTAAACTGTCAAAATAATCTTGTGTTGATGAATTGTCAATATTAGAATTATAAAAACTATCAACTGCTCCACCTAACCCTAATGAAATTGGATCTGTATTACTTAACAATTCTAATTCCCCTGTTGTTGGCATATTACTTACATCAAAAGTGACCAATACAAACGGAACATTATTTGAATGTGAAAAAATGGTTTGTCCTGGTGGTAAATTCATAACAAAACCATCGCGAGTTCCGTCTCCTAAACCAAAAGTAGTAAGTTGTGCTGCAGTAACTTCGGTAAGTGTCCAATTACGACCATTAAATTGAGAGATATTAATTATATCAGAACTTCCTGTTGGCAGCATCAAAGCAAAGCCTATGTCTGAAACATCTGTATTTGTTGCATCAAAATCAGGTATTGCAACAATTGAAAAATTATAATCACTGTTGTGTACTATTCCAAATTGATACGTTTGTGAGAACATAACAAAAGAGATAAAAAATGCGATAACTAAACTGTAATTCTGTTTCATAATTTAATTGATTTAATTTTGTGTTGGTACTGTTGTGTTTATTGTAAAAGTCGATAGGTTTAAAAAATTTGCTGGATGACTAAGTATGTTATCTTTTATAATATTACTGTCATTTGGAGACCCTGAAAATCGAGCGACGCCATTTAAATCTAAATCTTCATTTAAATAACCTGTAGATGAAAAGGTAATGAAGTTCAAAAAATTTGATAAATCTGCTAGAATATAATCCTTAATAATATTAACATCATTAGCACTTCCTGAAAACACAATGCTGTTATTATTATTTGTATCTCCTGACCAAAGTGCCATATCATTGGATACTAATTGAACTTGAGCGTTACTTCCATAGGTATTAAAAGTGCTATCTGTAAAGTCTACTATAGTTGTGGTATCTTCATTTAATACTATTGAAAATTGGCTCATCACACCTAAATGATTTCGATGTTTAATAACGACAAAATGATCTTTTGGTGGCGCATCCATGGTTAAAGTTGATACACCATCTGTTCCTACTACATCACCATCGCGTTGCAAGAGTGCTGATTTGCCATTAAGTAATTTTGAATTATCATTGCTGTCACGCACTTCTACCCAAACCCAATCAACAATGGCATCGTTACCTGTTATTGAAAATACAGAAGCATTACAAATGGCATTATCTGCATATGGACTTGTCGTTGGAATAAGGGCAGCAGCTCGCAAATCATCATTCATAAGTCCATCTGTATCTGGATTTAAAATTGGTCCTTGTAGATACACTATAGGATTCACTTTAATTCTGAAACTAGAATTTACAAACCCTTCAGAAACAGAAAAGTTGGGCGTTGTGATTTCTTGAACATTAACCTCTCCAATGGTATAGAAGATTTCGATTCCATTAGCAGAAGTTGAAGCGCCTCCAGAGTCTATGCTGAATTTTTCTATAGATTGACTATAACCATAGTATCCTAAAAAATTGAGTATTAAAACTAATTTAATGATTTTCATAATTTTGATTTTATCGATTATTCGCTTCTATTTTGTCTACTCGCGAGATAAGAGTATTGACTGTGTTTTTTAAAGACGAATTATCTGTTGATAATGTCTCTATTTTAGAATTTTGAGTTTCTATAATGACTTGCTGCTCTTGAATAGCTTTAGTTAGTAAAGCAATAAGATCGTTATAACGTACGCTTAAATAACCTTGATCATCTTTGGTTAAAAAGCCTTGGTCTGCATAACCAATTTTAGCAAGTAATGCTTCTAAGTCTTGCGCAATAAAACCCATTTCTCTTGTTTTATTTGTATTGTTTTTACGTGTGTAGTCAACAGGTTGTAATTGCATTACCATATCTAAACCATATGGTAATTTGCGTATGTTTTCTTTCCAACGTTTGTCTGAAGTAAACGTCCATGCCACTTGTACACTTGCATTAGTTATAGCTGTATTACCTATTCGTACTTGGTTACTGGCATTAGTACTACTTACTTGTGCATTGTACCCTATAGCCGTATTATTGAAACCTGTGGTGTTTGAAGAAAGTGCTTGATACCCACTTGCCGTATTGTTGTAACCTGTCGTATTTGAGTATAAGGCGTCCTGACCAATGGCGGTATTTTGATTTCCATTATTTTCGTATAATGCACGATATCCACTTGCCGTGTTTCTTAGCCCTGTAGTGTTTACATATAATGCGGAATGGCCATTTGCAGTGTTATTATTTCCAACTGTATTATTAGAAAGTGCAATTGCACCATTTGCGGTGTTATTATTTCCAGTGGTGTTTGAAGAAAGTGCGCTTCCACCATCTGCGGTGTTATTATATCCAGCGGTGTTGTAATAAAGCGCCCTTCTACCATTTGCAGTGTTAACAAATCCTGTAGTGTTAGAATAAAGTGCGTCTCTACCATTTGCAGTGTTCCAATATCCTGTAGTGTTAAAATAAAGTGCGCCTCTACCATTTGCGGTATTAGAATGTCCTGTGGTGTTAAAATAAAGTGCTTCTTGTCCATTTGCCGTGTTGGAATATCCTGTGGTGTTAGAATAAAGTGCTACATTGCCATTTGCGGTGTTATTGTCTCCTGTGGTGTTAGAAGAAAGTGCGTTTGTACCAATTCCGGTATTACTTTCTCCTGTCGTGTTAGAAAAAAGTGCGTTTGAACCATTTGCGGTGTTATTATATCCTGTAGTGTTAAAATAAAGTGCGTTTAAGCCACTTGCGGTATTATTATCTCCTGTCGTATTAGAATAAAGTGCTGCTCTACCATTTGCGGTGTTATTATATCCTATAGTGTTAAAATAAAGTGCGTTTGAGCCATTTGCGGTATTATTATCTCCTGTCGTGTTAGAATAAAGTGAACTTCTACCATTTGCGGTGTTACTTTTTCCTGTGGTGTTAAAAAAAAGTGCATCTCTACCGTTTGCAGTATTACTTTCTCCTGTGGTGTTTGAAGAAAGTGCACGATAACCATTTGCCGTGTTATAATTCCCTGTGGTGTTATTATAAAGTGCGTCTCTACCATTTGCGGTGTTACCAATTCCTGTAGTGTTAGAATAAAGTGCTGCTCTACCATTTGCGGTGTTACTTTGTCCCGTAGTGTTGGAATAAAGTGCTGCTCTACCATTTGCGGTGTTACTTTGTCCTGTGCTGTTAGAAAGAAGTGCTAGACTACCATTTGCGGTGTTACCAATTCCTGTGGTGTTTGAATAAAGTGCACTATTACCATTCGCGGTGTTGCCAGTTCCTGTAGTGTTATTATAAAGTGCTTGATAGCCAACGCCAACATTTTCAATTGTCCCATCATTGTTTAAGCCTGCATTAACTCCTATAAATAAAGAAGAACCATTAGCATCAGTTCTACCATCTGATAAATCATCTATTTCTGTGCTTACATTATTAGCAAATTCTGCATGTTTAGCATAAGGAACAGCCATAAATTGTGTGGTGCTCAAATCAGTATAATTAGTACCGCCTGTTAAATCAATTTGTACATTAAGCCAATGGGTATTGCTACTCCAATCAATAGAACTAAATGAATTACTGGTGATGCCATTACCAATATTTACAACCATAATGCCATTGGCGTTTGTTGTTGGCGTGTGCTCTTCAGTATAAACTGTAGTGCCGCTGGCTGAGGCCTCACGTATTTGAAACTGTAAACCAATAGATTGGTCAGTAACAATATTCCCAAAATCATCTTTAATTAAAGCTTTGTAGTTGATGCCTTGTTGGGCAAAGTTAGATATAGATATAAAAGTAATAACGATTAATATGAATATATTTTTCATTGTATTTGCTTTTTAATTACTAGAATTTGATTCTATAAGATTTAATCTTGCTACCAAAGCTTCTATAGATTTATCTTGAATTTTATCTTTTGCTTTTTGAGATTCAATAGTAATTTGTTGCCCATCAATAATTTCTTGCTGCTCTTGTAATGCTTTTATTAATATTGGTATAAGTTCCGTGTATGACAAGGCTAACAAATCAGAGTCTTTTACATAATGCGTAATACTTGGAAATAGTTCTTTAACTTCCTGAGATATTAACCCTAAGTTGCGTTTGCTGTCTGTTTGGTCTTTCATAAGATAGCTTACTGGATTAAGTTGCATCACTTTGTTGAGTGTACCATTATCTAAAGGAATGATATCTTTTTTAACGCGCCTGTCTGAAGCTTGCACATAAGCACCACTTGTTGCATTCCAGGACCCTTTAAAAACTCCATTTCTATATAGATTGAGGTAACTAGTTGTGTGAAATTGCCAAGAATTGTTAGTATCTGTATTTAAAACACTAAATGATTCTGCTTCTGGTGAACCATTTTTATGGGCAACTTCGAGTAAACTAGAAGGTGTAGCTATACCAATTCCTGTTTTTCCATTTTTTAATACCGTTAAAGCGTTATTTCTATTAGCATCGTTAAAACCATTACCAATTTCAAATAAAGGATTAGAATCTGACCAAGCAATATCAGAACCTCCACCAATATTATATCGCCCAATTGCTAATGATGCGTATGATTCTGCATTGGTGTGAATTCCCATTACTGTTGAATAATCTCCAGAAGCAGTTGTTGAGTATCCCATGGCAATAGAATGATTTCCAGATGCTATTGTAGCCTCTCCTATAGCAGTAGAATAATCTCCAGATGGCAGTGTACCTCTTCCCATTGCTATTGAAAAATCACCAGATGCATTTGTTGCGAATCCCATTGCGGTAGAATAATCTCCAGATGCATTTGTTGAGTGTCCCATTGCTGTTGAATAATTACCAGAGGCAATAATATACAATCCCATCGCTGTTGAAACATCACCTGTAGCTCCAGCTTGAAATCCACTATCATCGTTATAACTTAAGTCGATAGCATTCTCACCAATATCAGCATAATTACTTGCATCTGAACCAATCAATCGCCAACCTGTATTACCACCTTCTGTAATTTGTTCTAAACCAGAACTTCCTAGGTTTACATCTGCATATTCTTTTGTTATTAATGCTTTATCATCTGTTATTTCTGAAAGGTCAAAACTTGGTGCAGTTATAGTGCCATTTTTATAAACCTCTAAAGCATTGCTTCTTATTGGTGATCCACCATTAAATTCACCATTACCTACTATAAATAATCCTGTAGAAATATCTATATTAGAATTGCCAACCGCCATAGAAGCCAATTCAGACGTAATTGTACCATAACCCATTGTTGTTGTGACATCTCCTAAAGCTTCTGTTGCTACTCCTGTAGCAATTGATCCAAACCCAGAAGAATTAGTTTGAGTTCCAAATGCAATTGAATTATCACCAATGGCTCCAAAAACTCTTCCCTCAATAGTTACTATATTTGAACTTAAGTCAAGAGCATCTTGTCCTATAGGACCATAGTTTTCTGGATCGACGCCTATTAGTCTCCATCCTGATCTATCAATATTCCCATTATTTTCTGTAATCTTTTCTAAACCAGTTGGCAATGTAGTTGGCTGGTTTGTTAAATCATTATAATCTCCACTAAAAACATTATCAGCTGTTGTTGCATGTTTAGCATAAGGTACAGCCATAAACTGCGTGGTTCCCATATCTATCAATCCACCTCCTGTATTAATTTGCACATTTAAAAAATGTTCCTCAACTGCCCAATCAATATCATTATAAATACCAGAATTAACAGACCCTTCTCCTATATTAACAATAACAATTCCGTTAGCATCTGTAGTTGGTGTATGGGTCTCTTGATATACATTGGTCATGCCTTCGCCTTGCAAAATTTGAAATTGAACAATAATAAGATCATTGGCAAGCACATTACCCAAATCATCTTTTATAAGTGCTTTGTAGTTAATGCCTTGTTGCGCAAAACTTGAGATTACAACAAATAGAATAATAAATAATGTTATGTGCTTTTTCATAATCGTTGATTTTATGTGATTTTATTCTTTACTAAAGTGTGTGCTTTTAATGATCTTATTATTATTAACAATCTTTAACTTGTAATGCCCTTTTTCTAAATGATTGACATTAATAAGAATTTGCTTTTCTTGAAACTTTTCAATTGATCCTATGTAAGATTTCTTTTTCACACGAATAGGTTCAAGCATGTCAATGCTTTAAATTCATGATAAAAGTAATGGACTATAAAAGAGAGTACTGTGAATTTTGTAACAGGTCGTGAAACTATTGTAACATATAAGCTATATATGCATGAACAGGCTACTTTTATTGAGGAATAGAATTATTTTTTAGCGTATTCTGAAGGTGTGCAATTGTAAAACTCTTTAAAGCATTTACTGAAATAGGTGTGATCATTAAATCCTACACTATACCCAATTTGAGAAATATTGGCATCAGATTCTTTTAACAGTTTTGCTGCTAATTTTAATCGCTGAGAACGAATAAACTCAGATGTTGTTAGACCAGTTAGCGCTTTTAATTTTCTATGTAGTTGCATTCTGCTCATCCCTATGTCTACACTAAAACTACTGGCACTAAATGAAGGTTCAACTAAATTAGCATCGAGAACATTTTGCAATCGTTCTAAAAACTGTTCATCTACATTTGTAATAGAAACGTCTTTTGGTAATAACACCAATTCTTGACTGTAACGTTCTTGTAATAGGCGCCTAGTTTCGGTGAGTTTTTTTACTTTAGTTTTTAGAATTTTTGAATTAAAGGGTTTGGTAATATAATCATCTGCTCCCACTTCAATACCTAGTAATTCATTTTGATCTCCTGCTTTTGCAGTAAGTAAGATAATTGGAATATGACTTGTACGTTCATCCGTTTTTAATTGCTGAGTTAAGGCAATTCCGTCTTTTATAGGCATCATGATATCTGATATAATAATATCTGGAATAGTATCAAGTGCCATCTCTATGCCTTCTTCACCATTTGAGGCAGAAATAATTGCATAAGAATCCGTAAACTCTTGTTTTAACAAGTTTCGAATATCTCTATTATCTTCTACAACTAAAAGTATTGGTAGTTTATTCTGAAGAATTTCGTCTTCATCTTCTATATCATTACTTATAGGTAAACTATCAACAACATTTTTATATTCGTTATTAGTCGCTTCAATAAAGTTTTCTGATTGAAACGAATTTTTATCAACAGGAAGCATCACAGAAAAACACAACCATCCATCTTCAGAATTATTTACATGTATTGTCCCTTTGTGTAATTCAACTAATTCTTTTACAAGTGCCAAACCGATACCCGAACCTGTATGATCTTCACTGGTTTGATAAAACCGTTCAAATAATTCGGAAACTTCAGCTTTAGATATTGATGATCCGGAATTTTTTACTTCAAAAAATAAACGCTCATTATCAACTTTAAAATCTACTAAAATCTTCTCTTTCATAGTTGTGAATTTAATGGCATTAGCAATTAAATTGGTGGCGATTTTTTCAATAGCATCCTCATCGAAAAAATAGTTTAAATCTGAAGTTTTACCTTCAATTATATAACTTATATCCTTTTGCTTCGCACTAAACGAAAAGGAATCTGTTAAAACTGCAATAAACCGTAAAAGTTTAGCTTCTTGAATCTGAAGCTTTAATTCTCCTGCATCTATTTTAGACAAATCGAGTAATTGATTCACTAAATCTAATAATCGATCTGAGTTTCGCTTGGCTATTTTAAATTGTTTTCTTGTTTCAGGCGATAGCGTTGTATCTTCAATTGCTACATCAATAGGATTTGAAATCAATGTTAATGGTGTTCGGAATTCATGAGAAATGTTAGCAAAAAATTTAGATTTCTTTGCATCCAATTCACGTAGCTTATCTGAAGTTTTCTTTCTGTTTTTATATAATAAGAATAATAGAAATGCCAGAATTCCTGTTATTAAAAGACCACCTAGCAAAAATATACGTTCAGTACGCTTTTCTTTATTAGCAAGTTCCCTTTGTGAAGTCAGTAATTTAATCTCTTGTTCTTTCCTTTCGGTTTGGTATTTGGTTTCTAATTCAGATATGTTTTCTTTATTAAATTCTGTTTGAATATTAATAAGATGTTTTCTAGCCTCTTTAGAAGCTTGATACGCTTTTTCAAAATTTCCGAGATCGAAATGCACACTAGCAAGAATATCTTGAATATTATATTTGTGCTCCTCACGAACAAAGTAAGCCATCTCTAATAAATTTTGAGATCTATTGATATGGTTTAGTGCTTTTTTGGAGTTTCTATTGTTATTGTAGTATTTAGCAATCTTGTAATTGGCTATCGCCATTTTTAAAGTATCTGTCGTTTTATTGATGGACACTAACTCCTTTCTATAATAATACAATGCAGAATCTTGCTGGTTTTCTTTGTTATAAAGATTCCCTAATCTATTATAAATCATCGATTTCCTAAGGTGATTTTCTTTAAAAGCAGTATCAGCAGAGACCGTATTTTTTAATGCTTTTCTATAATTTTCAATTGCCTTTAGAGGTTCGTTTCTTTGAAAATGAATGTACCCTTTTTTCTCGTATAGAATTGCAGCTGGCACATTAAGATACCATGCATTATAAAAATTGAGACTGTCTTCGCTAACTTTTAAACCTCTTTCAACAAGTTGAAGTCCATCGTTAATATTTTTATACATCTGTGGAAAATAACTAGAATCACTAGCGCTATGTGATTCATTTAAAATTTCGATGATTCTCACTTTGGTCATAGCTGCCATAAATATATCAAGTTGTCTAACCTCAAAAAGAGAATCTAACTTTAACACATGCACAAGTGCGCTACCGTCATTAGTTCTGTTATAATATATTGAACTTCTAGTGTAGTATATGTTTTTTAAATACTTAAATCGTTTAGTATTAATAGCAAGCCTCTCTGACTCTTCTAGATAAGCTATTGCTTTTTCTAAATCAGGCTCAAAATGACTCAAACTACTTACAATTACTAATTGCAATGAATCTGCCTTAAGTTCTTTGGCTAAATCATAACTTCTTTTTGCATAATAGTAGGTACTATCGTGCTGCCCTTTGTTAAAAAATGTTCTTGATTTCTCAATTAGTTCATTAACTGAATCAATGTTTTTTTGATTTTGCCCAATAGAACAAAAAGGTAATAATAAGATAAGTATTAGGGATTTCAAATTCATTAACTGCAGGATGATTGATCTAAATGCATACAATATTATGAATATGAATTTGTTAATTCTGGTGATTTTGTAACAAAAGATGTTACATATATCATAAAATAGATTTTATGCTGTCAATCATTAATTGCGCACGTCTTTTAACTTCCTCTTCTGTCCAAGACAATTTAATTAGACAAGATATGTTTCTTCCAATGAAGTGATCAGATTGAGAAAAATCTTTTGTATTCAATTTAGCTAACTCATTTTTAATTTCAGAAGATAACGGATATAATGACTTCGCATCTTTAAGATGATGCCATTTACGCACATAATGCCAATTATTATCGAAGTAATTCCAGCAGACATCAATACCATTGGTTTTAAAAACTTCTGAAACTTTACGAGCAACTTCTAAATCTGGTAAGAAGAAATTTAAAAAGGAATAACTTTCTTCACCACCTTCAGGCACTCTTCTAAAAGTTACTTCAGGGATTTGAGACAATGCATCTCTTAAAATAGTATAGTTTTTCTTCTGAATACCAATAAATTCTGGAAGACGTTTTACTTGAGCTAAACCAACAGCTGCATGCAATTCAGAAATTCTGAAATTATATCCTAAAAATGGATGTGTTTCAGCTCCTCTATCGCTACCAATATGATCATGACCATGATCGCTGAAATGATCTGCATGCTTATAATATTCTGAATCGTTAGTAATAACTGCTCCACCTTCTCCACAGGTGATCGTTTTTACAAAATCGAAAGAAAAACATCCTAAATCCGCTATACTTCCTAGAGGTTTTCCTTCATAAGTGCCACCTATCGCTTGACAAGCATCTTCAATAAAAAGAAGATTGTTTTTTGTGCAGATTTCTTGGAGTGCATTCATGTTTCCCATACTTCCACACATTTGAACCACCATGACTGCTTTAGTCTTTTGAGTTATTGCAGCTTCAACGGCTTTGGGATCTAATGTAAGTGTATCATCAATATCTACAAGAATTGGAATAGCTCCCAACATCATTATAGCTTCAAAACTAGCGACAAAAGTAAATGTTGGCATAATAACTTCATCTCCTGCTCCAACACCTGCAGAAGCAAGTGCAACAGTTACAGCAGCTGTACCACTTGATACTAATTGTACATGACTAATCTTAAATGCGTTTTGAAGTTCTGTTTCTAATTCCTTAGCCTTCCAATGACCATTTCGCATGCCATCAAAACCATATCTCATTAAGACACCATTATCTAAGACGTCATTAACTTCTTTGCGTTCTAAATCGCCAAACAATTCAAATCCAGGCATATTAGTATTTTGTCTTAGTCTTCAAAAATGATAAGAATTCAGAAACTGTGCTAGAATTGATTTGAGTTAAAGCTTTATCAATAGTATTACCATTTTTATCAATTAACACTAAAGCCGGAACAACATCACTCTTAGAATAATGAGAGGCTAGTCGTTTATGGTAAGGGTTAGAAGAAACATTTAACTTTAGTAAGACAAAACTTGAACTAATTTTTTTAAAATCTTCTGAATTAAAAAATTGACTTTCAAGCAAACTTATAATTTCGTTTGAAGAATTATCTGTTACAAAAACCAAAACTGGATTTTTTTCTGTATTGGAAGTTTTTAAAGCTTCTTTGTAATCTGTCAACCAATCTTGATTATTGATTTGAGCTGATAAGTTGGCAGTAATTGTAAAGAGGATTATTATAAAGATATGTTTCATAGAAAAAAATTTAAGTGAGCTTAGCAAATATAAGGTATTAGTGAGGTGCTTCAAAAGAAATGTAAAAATTATAAAATGATAACTGCATCTTTAATCGGTTTTCTTACTTTTCGAAAAGTAGCAAATTGATCGTCATCAGCTCGATAACCAATTGGAAGCAATAATACTGATTTCAAATTTCGCTCTTTCAAATTTAGTATATCATTATATTTTTCAGGCAAAAAGCCTTCCATTGGGCATGCATCTATACCTTCAACAGCACAAACAGTCATTAAATTCCCCAAAGCGATATAAGCTTGCTTTGTGGACCATTGCTGACGTTCTATTTTGGTCATGCTTTGCATCATAACTTTTAAATCCCTTCTGAATGGTTCTAATATATTTTCCGGTGTTTGTCTTAAATTAGATACTGAATTAAATAAGTTGTCTACATCAGAATCTAGAATATCATCTTGAATACACAGTACTAATAAATGTGATGCATCAACTACTTGTCGCTGTTGAAATGAATGTTTAACTAATTGTTCTCTTATATCTTTATCTGAAATAATGAACATTTTTAACGTTTGTAAACCAAATGATGTTGCTGTAAGATTAAAGGCTTCTTTAATAATATCAATTTTTTCATTTGCTAAGATTTTATCAGTGGCAAACTTTTTTGTTGCATATCGCCATTTTAAAGCTTTAATTGTACTCATTGTATTTTATTTATTTACAAAATTAAGTCTTGTTTATTGGATTTAAAAGATTAGTTCCATTAATAAAATCAATTGGAGTATAATTATGATAAAAATATTATGATTTTATTTGAAAGAGTTAAAAAAGCGTTCTATATTTGCATCCGCATTTAGGGAATACCTAATGAGACACACTAGGAGAAATGGCAGAGTGGTCGAATGCGGCAGTCTTGAAAACTGTTGAGGGTCACACCTCCGGGGGTTCGAATCCCTCTTTCTCCGCTGAGTTATAAACAAAGCCTTGTAAATCAATTATTTACAAGGCTTTTTTAGTTTTAAAAGTGATATATAAAGTATGAATAATAGCTAATTTTATTATTATGCAGTATGAATTTTAAAAAATAATGATAATCATAAAATGAATTATAACGATTCAAAATATTTGTCAAGAAATGACAATCTACTGTTAACCCACTGAATCAAAAATCCATAATCATTTTCATTAGATCTTCGTTTTGGCCAAATACTAAGATTACGTTCGTAAACTTTTTCATTGATGAATTTATTATAATGGTCATCAAACATCTCAATAACATTTGAATTAGTTAATTTTTTTTCTCTTAAAAATAGCCATCTAGATTTTAATTTTGCTTTGTAAGCATTAGGATTTAATGATAGTAATCTTTTAAATAGACCATTAGTTAAAATTTCATCAGTATTGGTCTGTCGAATTTTATCTTGAGAATTTCCAAATGTACTATCTAAATCCCATGGAATGATAAAGTAAGGTTCGTTTGAGTCGTACTTACCTAGGTAATAGTTTTTACCCAAATTATCTCCGGCATGTAATAAATTTGCAAAAATAAAGTAATCTACTGCGTTAGAAAGTAGAAATTCTTGCGCAATTTTATCAATAAAAAGGTCATCAGACTGATTAACAATCAAATCAAGAAGTTCTGATAAATTATTCCAATGAGAATTATAATCTATGATTGGATATTCCATTCTAAAACCTAAATAATGAGGGAAAAGATTATTATACTTACCTGCTTTTTCAAAAGCTGGTCCTCCTTTATAAGAATTTGCCTTAAATAACTCACCATGAACAACACTAGTTTCGTTTTTAGCAAGCCTAAGCAATTTACTATCAACCTGCTCAGTTAATGCATAAATTCCCAAGTATTGATTATTTCTAAACAACTCTACAAAGTTTGAATTAAAACCACTTTTGGCTCTAGGTGCTTTCAAAATATAATATGGTTCATTAATATCTGTCCATAATTGGGCAGCAACATGAGATCGCAATTTTAAAGGCTCGTCATATAGTCCGTCTAAAATCCAGTCATCATCAGACCTCATACTCATGAATTTTAGATCTTTTGATTCTCTAGAAATATCATCTTTCCAAAATTCTATATCGTAAGACTTTTTAGGAAATGATAATGATAAATTACCACGAGATCGGAAGAGCACACGTCTGAACTCCAGTCACAC
>NZ_JBGCCX010000143.1:0-7040 GCF_045105015.1 Psychroserpens sp. | reverse complement strand
AAACCTGCGTCTCCAGCTTTAGGTAAATCTCCAATACCATCAATAGCATCTCCAATTACGTTGAAAAGACGTCCGTAAACATCATCACCAATTGGCATTTGAATAGGAGCACCAGTAGCTATAACTTCTGTTCCTCTACTTAAACCATCAGAAGAGTCCATTGCAATAGTACGTACAGTATCTTCACCAATGTGAGACTGTACCTCTAGTACTAATTTAGAACCATCTTGGTTGTTAATTTCTAATGAATCATAAATTTTTGGAAGTTCAGCACCAGCTCCGAATTCAACATCGATAACTGGACCTACTATTTGTGCAACTTTACCTGTAACTTTTGACATTACTTATGTGTTTAATGTTTAGATATTTAAATAGTGAAAAACGACTATGGCTTTATAATACAAAAGCACTCCTTTTTCGCGCTGCAAAGATATATTTTTAATTTAAAAATAAAGGCATTTTTTTCGCTTTTTTCCATATAAAAAAACACCTTCAAATAGAAGGTGTTTTTAATTTAGCTTTTTATGTTATTCTACTCTAATGTAGGTGAATAGTTTGTTGGCAAAACATCAGCCACAGGAGTAGTTCCAGAGGCTATGAAATTTGATCCAAAAGCGGCATCAATTGCTACTAAAAACTCAGTAGCCATTAAACCATATCCTCTTGATGTTAAATGAATTCCATCTAAACTTACTAATCCACCAAAAACTAAATCAGTAGTCATAGTGAATTCATCATAAGGGTAACCAGACACAGAAGCTTGTTCCAAAACAGCTCTTAAATCAGCAACTGTAACATCAGGATCAGCATCAGTAACAGAAATTATAGTTGCATTATAAGCTGAAGTAGCCATTGCAATATTGTTTTGTTCTTGAGGTGTTAGTACCCACTTGTCTTCTAAGGGCAATGTAATGCCTTCAACTGAAAATTGAGCTGCTACTTGAGGTCCTAAAACTGGGGTTAAAGCTGATTCTGCAGCTTCATTTATTTCACCAATAATTGAACTACTTGGTAATACTAATAAATCATTTTCAGTTGCTTGTCTTGCTTGACCGTAAACACCACCTAAGAAGGCAGCAACTTGAGGAGCTGCAGCTGCTGGTAGTCCAAATTGTGTAATGAATGCAGCAAATGCAGGATCTGGTCCTAGTGCTCCAGCTATAGTTGCAGATAAATCAACTAAGTCTTCATCGACAATAACAACAGCACTAGCTGCTGTTTCAGAAAATGTAATGATACGAGATGGATCTGCTACAGCAAATACTTGGTTTAAAGCGCCATAAATTTGATTTAAAGTTGGAATTTGAGGCCCGAAATCAGGATTAGTTGGGTCTAATGGGTTATGAGGTACAGTCGTAAAATAGGATAAACTGGTAATGTCTGGTACCGTTGTTACTACACCTTTAGCTCCATTTTGAGTTAAAGCTGTTATCATGTTAGTAAATGCTCCAGCAAATACATTTGGATCAGTAATATCGTTTGAGCCATAAGTTGAAGGATCAAAATTTCCAGTTTGGTCTAATCCAATTCCACCAGAAGTGGCATAACTTAAAACATCATTTCCACCAACTTCACTTAAAGTAAAAAAGGTTGGATTTTGTGCTAAAGCATCACCTAAAACAGTAGATCCAGCACTTGAAGCTATTCGAGTGTAATAAGGATTAAAAGCAGCATATCCAGGAGTTACCAAATGAAAACTTTTAGCACCCGGAATCCCGAAATTATTAAAGTTACTTCCAATATTATTTCCAGCTTCAGTGGTTATTGGAGGAGCTGAAGCACCTTGACTTTCTAAAAAGGCATCTAATCGAACTGGTCCAGCTCCACCAAAAACTAATCTATATTCTGTGGCTTGAACACCACCAACCAATAATGCACCAGTATTATCATCTACTAGAGGTTGTGTAAAACTTCCTCCTCCTGCAAAAGCAAATTGCTCTGATAATAATTTTGGAAATGATCTTTCTTGAGCTGCAGCAAATAACCCACCATCACTATAGCCTGCAGTAAAGGAAGCGCCAATGGCTACATAATTTGAAAAATCTGCTGTTCCAACTGTTAGTTCTTCTAGAGCAATACCATCATTTTCATTTAGTTCTCTAAAATCTTCTACGAGATCATTCTCGCAGGCTACCATACTTATTGTAAGTAATGATAGAAATATATATTTTATTTTTTTCATTTTAAATAGTTTCTTTTTCATTATTATAAGTTATTGATTGTCCAAGACACATAGTATTGAGAACCTATGAAACCAGTACCAAATGCAGTAAAATATTCATCTTGAAGTAAATTAACTGCTCCAACTTTTATAGATGATTTCAAGCTTGGGATTCTATAATTTACTTGAGCATCTACTACATGGAACGCAGGGATTTCACCATCACCAAAAGAAGATTCCCAATAATAATTATCACTCCATCTCCAGGCTACATTAAACCCGAAATTCTTGAATAAGTCTGTGTTTCCAAAGGATACTTTTGCTTTATGATCTGGTGTATTGAAGCTTGTTCTAAAGTCTGGGTTAGATTTCACATCAAAATCTAAATGAGCGTAAGTATAATTTGCACTTAAGTCAAAGTTATTAAACACTTTGGTAGATATTGATAATGCAGCTCCGTAAGAGTTAACTGATTCTTCAGAATTTGTATACGTTTGATAAACATTAACATCACCATTATCTAATGCTGCTAAAATTTGCTGTGTGTCTGAATTCAATCCTGCCACAGATGCAGGGTTGTTAGGATCATAACCTGTAAGATCAAAATTTGATACATTACCGTAAAGAGGAGCTACAACAGATTCATTTGCAAGAAAATCTGAATATGAACTATAATATGCAGAAGCATCTATAATAAATTTTTTGATTTTACCTCTATAGCCAACTTCAAATGAATTAACTTGTTCAGGCTTCACATAATTTGAATTACCTATAAATTCACTTCCATTAGAGTTTAAGTCACGATTAGTATTAGATAATTCACCTGCAACAGAAACAAATAATGAATTAGTATATGCAGCAGCAGCTGTTTGAGTTATTGTTGAAGGTTGACCTAAATTGTTTTGAGCAAATTGACTCACGCTATAATCTCTTTCGAAACGATTTCCAATATCTGATGCACCACCAACTAGCGTACCTAAAGCCGTTTCTAAACCAATATATAATGATTGAGTATCTGGATTTCTAAATCCAGATTGAAAAGAGGCTCTAAAGTTATGGTTTTCGTTTACTGTTAAACCAGCTGAAATTCTAGGTGATAAAAACGCATCAAATAATTCAGATTTGTCATAACGTATAGATCCAGTTAATTTTAGTTCTAGATTTTCATTTAAATCAATCGCTTTTTGTAATTGCGTATACAAACCTAACTCAGAATAAGTGATAGGCCCGTTCTCGTCAGCATAAATGGTTCCAAAAGAATTTAATCGATATGTTCTGTAAGAACCACCTACTTGTATTTCAGCAAACTCTATCATATCTCCGAAATTATAATTTGCATCACCATGATAAATTTGTGAGTTGTCTCTGATGGCAGAACCAGTAAAAAAACTTGTGTCACTGGTTACTTCATCAAAAGCTTGTTGAAATTCTTGTGTTCCTGGCTCAAACCTACCAGTTTCTGCTGCTGCTCTTGCTGCAATATGAGCTTCGGCTTCATTTGCACCTCCTAGAGTGGCTACTGCAAACGTATTAATATATTGTCCAAACCAATCTCGATGAGATTTCCATTTTTGTAATAAATTTGGACCAGCAACATCCATAATATAAGTGTCACCAGCTTTATCTGCTGTTATATAACCTCTAACGAAAAAGTTGTCATTTCTAATTTCTAATTTGTGTTGCTGTAAGAAGAAGTTGTCAATTCTATAACGTTGTGCGCCTTGGTACACTGTAGAACCTGTACCTACTTTACCAACATATTGAATTTCAAAATCATTTGCCCAAGGACGGAAATATAATCCCCAATCTGCTTTTATACTTCTTGCATCATAATCGGTTAAATCTTCTTCAGCGTAACCAGTTCTACTTACACTAACATCAGGTATAATTCCTTGAATATTTAAAGGTGCTATTGATTTAATGTTTTGAGTAACATTATCTCCATAGATATTAACTCCATCATAATTAGTGTTAGACTCTCGTGTACCTCCAACTCTATTTTTATCATCATAATTGGTAGCAAACCAATCTGTACCTTTTAAGTAACCAAAGTTTATTTTAGCAGCAAATTTATCACTAAACTTATGTGCCATTCTTATACCCACATCTGTATAATCATTATCTCCAGCAGCTTCTTGTGAGGTAATTCCCTGTTTAACATAGCCGCTAATGCCTTGATGATCAAAAGGATTCTTACTGCGCATGAATAAAATACCATTAAATGCGTTTGCTCCATAAAGAGCAGATGACGCACCAGGTAAAATTTCAACACTTAAAACATCAGTTTCTGTCATTCCCAATAGATTCCCTAATGGGAAGTTAAGTGCTGGTGCTGAGTTATCCATACCATCTACAAGTTGAACAAATCTAGTGTTTGCAAAAGACGCAAAACCTCTAGTGTTTATAGATTTAAATGTTAAACTGTTAGTGTTGATATCAACACCTTTAAGGTTTTCTAGACCACCATAGAAATCTGCCGAAGCAGTATTTTTAATTTCCTTTATTCCAAATCGTTCAACAGTAACTGGTGATTCAAAAATTCGTTCTGGAGTTCTTGAAGCTGAAATAACAATCTCATCTAATTCTGTACCTTCTTTAAGAGTTACGTCAATTGTTTGAGGGTTTGTTGTAACTTCTTGGTTTACGGTTTCAAAACCAACACTACTAATTTGTATTGTAAATGGTGGCTCTTGATCAACGGTCAAGGTATAGTTACCGTCATAATCAGAAATTGTACCTGTGGTTGTTCCAGTAATAATAATGTTTGCTCCTGGTAAGGGTTGGCCATTATTGTCGGTGATTTTACCTTTTACTGTTGTTTGCGCAAAAGAAAAGGCGCAACAAAACAGCATAATTGCTTTGAAAAGTGTCTTCATTTTAGGGAATTAGTTAAATTTAGTATAGCAATATAAATAATAAAATGATAATGCGATGAATATTTCTTAAAAAAGCATGCACGCATAATAGTTTTTAACAAAAAAAGAATGGGTTTTTTGCTAAAGCTTTAAAATAGCTGAGTTTTTTTGGAAAAGTCTAAAGAGATTACTCTACTGTTACAGCTTTTGCTAAATTTCTTGGTTGATCAACATTTTTTTCTAACATTAATGCAATGTGATAAGACAATAGCTGTAGTGGAATTGTCGTCAATAACGGTGTAAGAGATTCTATTGTTTCAGGAACTTCAATTACATGATCAGCAAGTGCTTTTACTTGCTCATCACCTTCAGTTACAATACCAATAATTTTACCTTTTCGAGATTTAATTTCTTGGATATTACTTACTACTTTTTCGTAATGACCTTTTTTTGTTGCAATAACAACAATAGGCATGTTTTCATCAATTAAAGCAATCGGACCATGTTTCATTTCTGCTGCAGGATATCCTTCAGCGTGAATGTATGATATCTCTTTTAGTTTTAAAGCGCCTTCTAAAGCAACCGGGAAGTTATAGCCTCTTCCTAAGTATAAAAAGTTACTAGCATCTTTATAGATTTCAGCTATTGTTTTAACGTAAGCGTCAGACTCTAATGATTTCTTTACTTTTTCAGGAATCAGTTCTAATTCAATCATATGCTGTCTAAATTCAGAACTAGAAATAGTTCCTTTAGCTCTGGCTAAACGTAAAGCAATTAGAGTTAATACGGTTATTTGAGTTGTAAAGGCTTTTGTTGAAGCCACACCAATTTCTGGTCCAGCATGAGTATAAGCACCTGCATCAGTTTCTCTAGCTATGGATGAACCAACAACATTACAAACTCCAAAAACAAAAGCACCTCTAGATTTAGCTAATTTAATAGCGGCTAATGTATCTGCAGTTTCTCCAGATTGGGAAATTGCGATTACAACATCTTTATCTGTTATAACAGGGTTTCTGTATCTGAATTCTGAAGCGTATTCAACTTCAACTGGTATTCGAGCTAAATCTTCAAAAATATATTCAGAAACTAAACCTGCATGCCAAGATGTACCACAAGCTACAACTATTATTCTATTGGCATTTAAGAAGGTTTTCATATTGTCTTCTATTCCAGCCATTTTTATAATACCTTCATTTGGTAGCATTCTACCTCTGAATGTATCTAAAATAGCACTAGGTTGCTCATAAATTTCTTTAAGCATGAAATGATCATAGCCTCCTTTTTCTATCTGTTCAAGATTAAGTTGCAGTTCTTGTACATAAGGATCTACTAGAGAGTCATCCTTAATTTTTCTTATTTTAACACCTTTATTTCTTCTAACAACAGCCATTTCTTCATCTTCTAAATAAATAGCGTTTTTTGTGTATTCTATAAAAGGTGATGCGTCACTGGCGATGAAAAACTCATCATCTCCAATTCCTATTGCTAATGGACTTCCAAGTCTAGCAACTACAATTTCGTTAGGTTTATTTTTGTCAAAAACAGCAATTGCATAAGCTCCAATAACTTGGTTCAGTGCAATTTGAACAGCTTTTCCGAGTTTTAAATCTTCATTTTTCTTGACATCTTCAATAAGATTGACTAAAACCTCAGTATCTGTGTCGGATTTGAAGGTGTAACCTCTTTTTATTAATTCCTTCTTTAGAGATTCATAATTTTCAATGATCCCATTATGAATAATCACAAGGTCACCAGAGTTAGAATAATGTGGATGTGAATTAACGTCGTTTGGAACACCATGTGTTGCCCAACGCGTATGACCAATACCTAGACTACCTGCAGTAGCAATTTCATCCTCTAGTTTTTCTTGAAGATCAACGACCTTACCTTTAGTTTTAGATAATTTTATGTCGTTTCCATCGTATAGGGCAATTCCTGCACTATCGTAACCTCTATATTCTAGTCGCTTAAGACCTTTAAGAATAATAGGGTAAGCTTCACGATGACCAATGTATCCAACA
>NZ_JBGCCX010000142.1:0-10137 GCF_045105015.1 Psychroserpens sp. | reverse complement strand
GCTTTACCATTAGCTTGTTCTGCTAAAAAAGCCATAGGATTACATTCGTAAAGTAAGCGTAATTTACCATTTGAATTGAGAGAACTTTTTGGATACATGTAAATACCACCTTTTATCATGTTTCTGTGAAAATCAGACACTAAAGATCCAATATATCTACTTTTATAAGGTCTGTTACCTTCTTCTTCTTGGCAGTATTTAATATAATTTTTAATGCCTTGAGGAAAGTGAGTATAGTTCCCTTCATTTACAGAATAAATTTGTCCATCTTCAGGGAATTCCATATCCGGATGCGATAAATAAAACGATCCTATTGCTGGATTTAAAGTAAATCCGTTAACACCATCACCAGTTGTATATACTAACATGGTTGATGTTCCGTATACAACATAACCAGCAGCAACTTGTTGATTGCCTTTTTGAAGAAAATCCTCAATAGTTACAGGAGTTCCAACAGGAGTAACACGTCTATAAATAGAAAAAATAGTTCCAACAGATACATTAACATCAATATTAGAAGAACCATCTAGCGGATCAATTAAAACCACATATTTATTTTGATGATTTTCATCTTGGCTGTTTATCGAGATAAAATCATCTTCTTCCTCACTCGCAATACCACAAACTATATTACGCTTAGTCATGGTTTGAATAAACTTATCATTAGCATAAACATCCAGTTTTTGCTGATCTTCACCTTGAATATTGGTGTCTCCAGCTGTGCCTATTATATCTACTAAACCTGCTTTATTTACTTCATGATTAACGACTTTAGCCGCCAATCGGATTGAATTTATAAGTCTAGATAATTCACCTGAAGTGTATTTAAATGACGATTGGTTTTCGATGATAAATTCACCAAGCGTTTGATTTTTTTGAGACATTTATTCTGAATGATTAGTTTTTACAAATATCGTATTTTTTAGTAAACTACAACGTTTTCGTGGTGCTTTTAATGTTTTATTAAACTTAACTTTTAAACTATCTTTACTGAAATTAATTATCATGAATTTTAGCATTAGAGATGCGGTTAAAAATGATATGCCAAGAATTCTTGATTTGATTACTGAATTAGCAATTTTTGAAAAAGAACCTGATGCTGTTAAAATCACTTCCGACGACTTAAAAGTTTTTGGTTTTGGAGAGCATCCACAATTTCATTGTTTTGTTGCTGAAGTAGATGGTCAAATTGAAGGGATGGCTTTAGTCTATAAACGTTTTTCAACATGGACTGGACTCGTTTTACATCTCGAAGATTTAATTGTAAGTCAAGCAAAAAGAGGATGTGGTTTAGGAACTGCTCTTTTGGATAGTGTTGTTACATATGCTAAAGCAATAGGTGTCAAACGTGTGAGTTGGGAAGTTTTAGATTGGAATGCGCCTGCAATTTCATTTTATGAAAAAAAAGGAGCAAATATTATGAGAGAATGGAATGTTGTTCAGTTAAACGAGGAAGGAATTAAAAATTATTTATCTAAACTATAGTATGCAAGTATTCAAATTTGGTGGTGCTTCGGTTAAAGATGCTAGTGGTGTTAAAAATCTGGCTTCAGTCTTAAAGCAAGTTGGTTTTGAAAACACTTTAGTTGTGGTTTCTGCAATGGGGAAAACAACCAATGCTATTGAATTGGTTATTAAAAATTATTTTGAAAACAAAGGCGAACTTCAAAGCTCAATTCAAGAGGTTAAAAAATATCATAATGAAATTTTATTAGACCTTTTCGAAACTACTCAGCATTCAATATTTAAAAAAATAGCATCTGTTTTTGATGAATTAGACCATTTTTTGAATCGTAATAAATCACCAGATTATAATTTTGTTTACGATCAAACTATAGGTTTTGGAGAGTTAATTTCAACAGCTATTATTAGTGAATACTTAAATACTGTTGGTATTCAAAACAATTGGTTGGATGTTAGAAATTGTATTAAAACAGACAGTTACTACAGACGTGCTAATGTAAATTGGGAAGAAACTCAAAAGGCTATAAAGAGCAATTTTGATAGGAATAGATTACAAATTACTCAAGGGTTTTTAGGTAGTGATGCACATAATTTTACAACTACATTAGGTCGTGAAGGAAGTGATTATACAGCAGCCATTTTTGCGTATTGCCTAAATGCCGAAAGGGTTACTATTTGGAAAGATGTACCTGGTGTTCTTAATGCAGATCCTCGTTATTTTGAAAATTCACAATTATTAAATAGCATTTCATATAAAGAAGCTATTGAGTTGGCGTTTTATGGAGCTTCAGTGATTCATCCTAAAACACTACAGCCTTTGCAACAAAAAGAAATACCATTAGTAGTAAAATCGTTTTTAAATCCAAAAGATGCAGGCACTAAAGTTAGTAAAGGTATTGGGATTGAACCTAACATACCTTGTTACATCGTAAAGAAGAATCAAGTTTTAGTGTCCTTATCATCTTTAGATTTTAGTTATATCGTTGAAGAAAATATAAGTGAGATTTTTAAGTTATTACATTATTATAAAATGAAAGTTGATGTCATACAGAATTCTGCAATTAGTTTTTCAGTGTGTTTTGAAAACACATATGGTAATCTTGAGAAATTGCTTCAGCATTTAAAAGCAAAATTTAAAGTAACATGTCACGAAAATGTGAGTCTTTATACTGTAAGACATTATAATGAACAAGCAATTACATCTGTAGAAAAAGATAAAACCTTGTTATTAAAACAATTAACACAAGAAACAATTCAAATCGTAACTAAATAACATTTAGTACATTTACACTCATGAGTAAACCAGCAGAAATAGGATTAGTTACTGCAAAAGAAGTCGCCAAAGCTATCAATGTAGATAAGTATGGTTTTATAGGCACTTTTGTTGGCTGGTTATTAATGAAAGTGCTCAAAATATCAACACTTAATAAAATATATAAACGTAATAAACACTTAAGTGATGGTGCATTTTTAGATGCTATTTTAGACGATTTTCAAATTAAATTTGAAATCCCTGAAGAAGACCTAAAACGATTACCAAAAGATGGTGCTTATATCACTGTGTCTAATCATCCGTTAGGAGGAATTGACGGTATTTTGTTATTAAAGTTGATGATTGAACAGCGTAAAGATTTTAAAATTATTGCTAATTTCTTATTACATAGAATTGAACCATTAAAACCTTACATCATGCCTGTGAATCCTTTTGAAGACAGAAAGGATGTGAAGTCGAGCATTGCAGGTTTTAAAAATGCAATTCTTCATTTACGTGATGGACACCCCTTAGGGATTTTCCCTGCTGGAGAAGTATCAACTTATAGAGATGGTAAACTTGTTGTTGATAAGCCTTGGGAAGAAGCTGCTATGAAATTGATTCAAAAGGCAGAAGTGCCTGTTGTGCCAATTTATTTCCATGCTAAGAATAGTAAATTGTTTTATAAACTTTCAAAAATTAGTGACACTTTCAGAACAGCAAAACTTCCCTCTGAATTGTTAACTCAAAAACATAGAATTATTAAGGTAAGAATTGGTCGTCCGATTTCGGTAAACGATCAAAAAGAGCATGAAAGTCTTGCAAGTTTTTCAGAGTTTTTAAGACGCAAAACCTATATTTTATCTAACGCTTTTGAAGACAAGCCTAAAATATTAGATAACTTATCTAATACTTTAAAAACACCAGCTAAATCTCCAAAACGAATTGTAGGATCAGTAAGTCAAGATGTAATGATTTCAGAAGTTGAAGTACTTCGTAAAAACGATTGTAGATTGCTTCAAAGTAAAAATTATGAAGTCTATTTAAGTAGTGCAAAACAGATTCCGAATATTTTAAGAGAAATTGGGAGACTACGTGAAATCACCTTTAGGGCTATTGGTGAAGGCACAAATGAAGCTATTGATCTTGATGGTTTTGACACCTATTACCATCATATGTTTTTATGGGATACCGATGCTAATCGTTTAGCTGGGGCTTATCGAATGGGATTAGGCTCAAAGATTTTTGCTAAATATGGTATTGATGGGTTTTACCTTCAAGATTTGTTTCGTTTTGAGCCTGAGTTGTATAAAATGATGAGTCAGTCTATTGAAATGGGACGCGCGTTCATCATTAAAGAATATCAACAAAAACCAATGCCTTTATTTTTACTATGGAAAGGAATTGTGCATACGACGTTACGTTATCCAGAACATAAATACCTTATTGGAGGCGTAAGTATAAGTAATCAGTTTTCTAATTTTTCTAAATCGTTGATGATAGAATTTATGAAATCACATTACTACGATCCTTATGTTGCCCAATATGTACATCCTAAAAAAGAGTTTAAGGTAAAATTAAAAGATGCTGATAAGGATTTTGTTTTTGATGAAACAGAAGCCGATTTAAATAAATTTGATAAAATTATTGATGAGGTAGAACCAGGAGCTTTGCGTTTACCCGTTCTTTTGAAGAAATATATCAAACAAAATGCAAGATTAGTTGCATTTAATGTTGATCCGTTATTCAATAATTCTGTTGATGGATTAATGTACATCAAAATCGCTGATTTACCTGAAAGTACTGTAAAACCTGTAATGGAAGAATTCCAAGCAGAGTTGGAACGTAAATTTTCAACTGGTAATAATGAAGACCGTTAAAACCTATATTCCTTTCCTTTTTATTTTAAACTCAATAATTGTTTGCGGTCAAAGTATAAAAGGTATTGTACTAGATGCTAATACTAATGAACCTATTGAAAGCGCATCAATATATTTTGATAACACATCTATCGGGACTTCTACTAACGATAAAGGAATCTTCGAAATTGAACAAAAAGAAGGGGTCACCTCTGCTTTAGTAATTTCTTTTTTGGGATACGAAAGAGTATTATTAGAAACTTATAATTCTAAAGAGTATTATAAAATATTATTAATAGAATCGATTGATTCACTTGATGAGGTTGTAATTTCAACTAATGATGGAATGCCTCGAGCAATTAAATTAGAGCAGTTTCGACAGCAGTTTTTAGGCTTTTCAGAATTATCAGAATCGTGTACTATTTTAAATGAAGACGATCTTATTTTACGATATAACAAAATTAGCAAGGAACTTAGTGCTTCAGCAAAAACACCAATTATAATAAGAAATGAAAGTTTAAAGTATATCGTTCATTTTGAGATTCGATCTTTTTCAATACAATATTCATATATAAACATTCAAGAGAACCGTTTTCATGTTAATCAAGTAGGATATACTGGAACTACGTTTTATGAATCTTTTGCTAATAAGAAGGATAAATCAACTTTAGAAAAAAGAGAGAATGCATACCAAGGTTCAATTTTACATTTTATGAGAGCTTTGTCAAAAGATAGAATTGAAGATGAAGATTTTGAAATTTATAGTAGTGGATTTAAAGTTAAACCGAGTAATTACATTTTTCTTAGATCTGTTACAGATAAACCTGATTATATAAATGTAAGATTGCTAAAACCGCTGAATATATTATATAAAAGAAAACGACAATCCTCAATGATGTCAAGAGTTGGAGACTTTATTATTGATCCTTACGGTAATTTTTCACCATTAGCTATTCTGTTTGGAGGTGATATGGGAGATCAACGTGTTGGTGATTTACTGCCATTTGATTACATTTTACCAGCACAGGAATAAACCTTAGTTTAAACTAGAAAACACATATTTCATTTCAGTAGCTATTTGTAAACTTCTGTTTTTGTAGGTTTCCGTTTGATGTGGTGTTCCATCAGATTGTTTTGGGTCTTCGTAAGTAATTGCGATTCGTTTGTCACACCCAAAAACCATAGGACATCCTTCGTCTGCAGAAGAACAAGTCATTATTGCAGCAAATTTTGAAGAGGGATTAAATTCATCACCATATTGTTTTGAAAACGCTATAATTGCAGGTTCATTTTCTGAATATTTTATGCTATAAATTGGATTTTTACCTTCAGATAATTTTACAACTTTAAAACCTTGATTAATTATGGTTTCTCCAACTTTTGGAAACATAGCTGTTGCCTCAGTTCCTCCAGAATAAGTTGAAACTTTATCTATTTTGTAATAAGCAGCCAAAGTTTGAGCCCAAATTTGTGATATATGACTTCTGCGTGAATTATGAGTGCAAATAAAGTTTAATCTGATAGCTTCATTAGTTTTGTTTTTTTCCTTCAGATAATTAATTAGAGGCTTAAGAGTTTGTTTTCTTTCAGTCGGTATAGTGTTGATATCTAAAGACTGTATTACATCAGAAATAGGTTTTAATAACATTTACGTTGTTTTTAAAATTAGCAGCATTTAATTTTCAAACGATTATAGTTCCACAAGGATCTTCCTTTAGGGTGTATTAAAATTAAATGAATTAAAGCTAATACAATGCTACCAGGAATGATATTTACTGCAATAATCTGTAGAATGTCTTTTGCAAAGCTAATTGGTAAGCTAGTTGTTAAGCCTAAAACACCATCATTAATAGTTAATCGCGCTCCAATAATAAGAACAATTGCAGCAAAATGAAAACTGTTAGAAAACAAATGAATTATATATTCCCATTTAGGTAAGCCATTCATGAATTGCCGACTATCGTCTTCTGCATAAGCATCAAGTCCAAGTGTAAAAAGATCAATAATCACCAAGCTTAGTCCAATATAAAAACTTAATGAATTTTCTGTGTCAATAAATAAAAACCAAATAGTTAAAGGAAACAAAATAGCCCTAATAGTATGTGTTTTATGTTCAAAGGCACTTTCTTTTTTATTAAACAGTTCGTATTTCCATATATGAAGGTAAAACCCATCATAGGTTGCTAACAGCATAAATAAAATTAGGAAGGCAGATGATAAATAAAATAGTATTTCCATGATTTTAATAAGTTCAAATTAGCAACATCCACCATCTGGAGTACAACTAGATTCTTGATTTTCTGCAACCATAGTCTTAGGAACACCACACAATTCCTCAGCTTTACAAGCTGTTTTTTCTACGGCTAACTTAAATATTAAATTATTATCCTGTATCACGAAATCATTCACAAAAAGTTGGGCTGTATGAAATGTTGTATTGCTGTATTCAAATTTTAATTCCGAAGCCATATCATAGGCCTTCATTTGACCAACTTTGTTTAAAATTCCTAAAGCTTTTAAAACCGACATGTGTTTTGTTTTAAAAACTTCTGTCGGACTTTCCCATAGTTGTACAATAGTTTCATTCCATTGATCAGACTGACTTCCGCAATCAACAGAATCAACGGATATATGCTTTACTTCTGTGATGTGATAATTTGCACTGACAAAATTATTAGGTGTATATTCAAATTGAAGTGTTTTGTCTTGATGAGTTTCTAGGATATTGAAAAAATCTTGAGTTTTCATATGTATTGTTTTTACGATGTTATTATTTATTAGCAACAATTAGATTTAGTTTTATTAAAAAAAGCGGATAGTAGTGTTTGTAATTCTTCAAATCGTTCTTTATTCAGACAGTAGGATTTTTTTTTGCCTTCAAAGGTTCCTTTTAATAACCCTTCACTTGCAATAACTTTTAAATGCTGAGAAATCGTTGCTTGGGATAGGCCAATTTCATCAACTAAATCGTTACAAATGCAACCGTCTTGTTCACTAATATATTTTACTATTGCAACACGTGCAGGATGTGCAAACACTTTAGAAAAACTTGCGATGTCATTAATATGATTTGTATAAATAAACCGTTTGGTAACTCCCATGATACTAAGATTATAATACAAAGATACAAACATTATCGTAATATTGCAATATTACGATAATGAAAATAAATAAAAGACCAGAAAACGAATCTTCTGGTCTTTAAATTTTATTTAGAACCAAGGTTTTTTACCTACTTGATATGTGTTATAAAACTCTTCATCAGATTTAGTTAAATATATAATTCCTTCAACTAGTCCGATAATACTAACTACTAGAGTTCCAATTCCACAAGTAACAAAATAAAGTACAATAGATGACACTAACATAATAGCACCTTCTTTGCTGTAGCCTAATACAAATTTGTGAACACCAGCCCAACCTAAAAGAATTCCTAAAATTCCAGCTAAAACTTTTTTATTGTCACCTGTAGCACTACTAAAGGCTTCTTTTGCGCTATCTGCAAATTCGGAAGCTGTTTCTTTTGCATCTTCTGCAAAGTCGCTCGCTTTTTCTTTCGCTTCTCCAGCAAATTCACTCGCTTTATCGGCTGCTTTTTTTGCACCTTCTTTAGCGTCTCCTAACATGTCGTTAAGATCATCACCTAAATTTTTGTTATCATCAGACATAGAATTATGGTTTTTAAATGGTTAAGTTATAAAATTAATAAAATTGTTCAAGATATTAGTCTTTAATCGAAAGCAATTGTTACAAAAACGCTTTATCTATAGGCTCCCATAATTCAATTTTATTGCCTTCATTGTCAAGGATCCAGCCGAATTTACCGTACTCATATTCTTCTATGTCTCCAACAACGGTTACGCCTTCGTCTTTTAATACTTTAATTAATTCATGTAAATTTTCAACACGATAATTAAACATAAATTCCTTTTTTGAAGGTTCGTAGTATTTAGTGTCTTCTGGAAACGGACTCCATTGTGTTGAACAATCGTTCCCTTCTTTATCTTTCCACCAAAACGTACAACCGTAATCATCTGTATTAAAACCTAGATGTTTTTTGTACCAATCTTTTGATGCTTTTGGATCTTCACTTTTAAAAAATAAACCTCCAATTCCTGTGACTCTGTTCTTCATTTTATTTTTTATTTAAAGCCGTTTCATAGATGTCAATCCATTCTTCAACAGACATCTTTCCTAAAAGTTGTTCAATTAAATCATATGGAATATCGTCTATTTTTTTAAAGCGAACACAACTTTTCCCCATGTCTAATTTGTACTTACAATGTTTAGGATATTCTGAAACAAACCAGTCGTATAGCTCTTTTTTAGCATACATCCCAGAATGATAGAGCGCTATAAAATTTTTCTGTGACGCTAAATTAATAAACGGCAAAGGAGGAAAAGGTTTGCAATGATATCCTGCTGGGTAAATAGATTTTGGAATATAATAGGCTAACATACCATAGCTCATGCCAGCTTCTAAGCCTTTCGGCATATGCTTTATAATAAGGTTATTAAGTTTTGTTATAGCCGCTATCCTTTCTTCTGGTAATTGACTAATATATTCTTCAGGAGTTGTTGCTTTTGATGTCATAATGATTGCGTTATTTACGTTGTAAAATTATTGCTGAAATTAAAGATATGATAAATTCGATAATCATTACGGTTGCAAACATAATAAATGTTGTGATTGCTTAACTAGACCTTATTTTTATTGAGGTTTATAGTTTTTATACTGTAAAGATTGCTACTTAGATTTCTACCACATAATACTTTTTTGTATTCTAAGTTAGAAATCAATTACACATGTTGATCAATCAAAATAGTATTGCCATCAGGATCAAAAAAAACGATACTTGCAGGCCCAGAAACACTGTTATCTATTTCTTTTTCTAGTTTTACTGCATTCGATTTCAAATGTTTTTGAATATCTCTCACATCATCGTAAGATTCTAAAGTTTCAGCATTTTGATTCCAACCAGGATTAAAAGTTAAAATATTGTTTTCAAACATGCCTTGAAAAAGTCCGATTATTGAGTCTCCATTTTTCATTATTAAATAGTTACGTTCAATGTCGCCAGCAAAAATTGAAAAGCCTAATGTTTCATAAAATGTTTTTGAAATATGAATGTCCTTTACATTCAAACTCACTGAAAATGCTCCTAATGTCATACAGATATTTTTAAAATTTATTTACGAACTAAATTTAGCAAAATTCTGATTTAATTTTATCGACAATAGTTTGTGCTAATTTTACTTTACTTTCTTTAGTCCATCCAGCAACATGAGGCGATAAAATTACATTTTGAGCTTTAATAAGATATTGAAATGCTTCTGGTATTTCTGAAGCAAATAAATTTTCGAAAGATGATTTTTCATATTCAAGCACATCTAAACCTGCTCCAAGAATTTTATCAGTTTTTAGAGCCTCAACTAAGTCTTTAGTAATGACACTTTTTCCTCGTGCAGTATTAATGAGCCAAAAAGGGTTTTTAAAAGCATTAATAAAATCTGAATTAACCATATTAATAGTTAAAGGTGTTTCTGGTGTGTGTAAACTTA
>NZ_JBGCCX010000141.1:0-36316 GCF_045105015.1 Psychroserpens sp. | reverse complement strand
GTTTTAGTTTTTAGGCTATCTTCATATTCAATAATATAGATATCTTCATTGTCTTTCTTCATATAGTATTTTTCACGAGCTAATTTCTCAATTCCATCTTCAGTACTAAGTTGTTTGATAGCTTTTTTATCTTTTTCAATCTCTTTGCGATAATATTCTTTCTCATTTTCTAAATCACTAATATCTTCATTTAATTCGTGGTGAATCATTAACGAATTTGAATCAATAAATAGCATCCAGAGTGAAAACACTATGAAAATGATGACAAATATATTTTTGAGATATTTAATCATTAATTCAATTTTTCGTTGATAATTGTTCTTACAATATCAACAGCTACAGTATTATATTTATTGTTTGGGATTATAATATCGGCATATTCTTTCATAGGTTCTATAAATTGCTGATGCATAGGTTTAAGTGTGTTTTGATATCGTGTTAAAACTTCATTTATATCACGACCTCGTTCAGAGATATCACGCTTTAGTCTTCTAATTAAACGTTCGTCACTATCAGCATGGACGAAAATTTTGATATCAAACATATCTCTTAGCTCAGGATTAGTTAAAATCAAAATACCTTCAACAATCATCACCTTTCGTGGAAGTGTTCTTATGGTGTCTCCAGTTCTGTTATGCTTTACAAAAGAGTATACGGGTTGATCAATAGTTTCACCATTTCTTAATTGTTTTAAATGTGATTCTAATAATTCAAAATCAATAGATCTTGGGTGATCAAAATTAATCTTAACACGCTCATCATAACTTAGGTGTGAGGTATCTTTGTAATAAGAATCTTGGGATATAATTCCAACTTCGCCTTCAGGAAGTTCATTTAATATTTGATTAACTACAGTGGTTTTTCCACATCCAGTTCCACCAGCAATACCTATGATAAGCATAATTTTGTTTTAGATTTTATCTACAAATTTAAATATTTATAGGCAGTTTATGGGTTAATTTTTGAAACTTCTTTTTCTGTAATTATAGATGGGTTATTGTTTCCCCAACTATTAGTTATGTAGTTCATTACATCTGCAACTTCAGCATCTGAAAGCCCCAAACGTGTCATAGGTGTATTATAAGTTTCACCATTAACTACTATTTCTTCAGATAATCCATACTTAATAGCCTTTATGCTTTTGTTTCTGTTATTCATTAAGTAGTCAGAATTTTTAAGAGGTGGAAATGTTTTTGGGACGCCATTTCCATTAGGCATATGACAGGCAATACAGAAATCATTATAGATGTCTTCGCCACGCTCCTTACTTTGTTTTAATTCTGGACTTTGCTTTGTATTATTAATTTTAGAAATTTCTTTTTTATTTGAAGAATTGCAAGCAAATAATAACGCGCAAATTATGATAGCACTTAGTTTAGTCCTCATTTAATTCTTTATAAGTTTTACTATACCTAAATTTTCTACACCTACATAAATATAACCATCTGGACCTTGATTTACAGATCTTACACGACCTAATCCATCGAGTAAGCGTTCTTCTTTAATAACTTTTCCATTTTTGATGTAGCAGTTATCTAAATATTGAAACTTTAAAGAACCAACAAGAAGATTACCTTTCCATCCTTTGTATTTATCACTTGATATAAATTCCATTCCGCTAGGTGCAATAGAAGGATCCCAATAATGAAGTGGCTGTTCCATGCCTTCTTTTTTAGTAATGTCAGTAAAACGTGTTCCACTGTAATTAACACCATAACTAATCACTGGCCAGCCATAGTTTTTTCCAGCTTTAATAATATTTATTTCATCACCACCTTTCGGTCCGTGTTCATGGGTCCAGATAGCTCTTGTTTCTGGATGAATAACCATCCCTTGTGGATTTCGATGCCCAAAAGAATATATTGCTGTTTTTGCATTTTTTTTATTTATGAAAGGGTTGTCTTCAGGAATTTGCCCATCATCATGTAATCGATATATTTTTCCACCGTCACGAGTTATATCTTGTGGGTTTTCATCTCTATTTCCACGTTCTCCAATCGTAAAGAACAAGTAGCCTTTATCATCAAAAACAATTCTAGATCCAAAATGCTGACCTTTAGTCGTGTTTGGTGAAGCTTTATAAAGCAACTCTTTATTTGTTAATGTATTATTTTCAAGTTTAGCACGCATCAAGGCTGTATGACCACCTTTGTTTTCGCCTTCAGAAGATGCATAGGTTAAATAAATCCATCCATTTTTTTCGTAATCAGGATGTAGCATTATATCTAAAAGACCACCTTGCCCACGATCATAAACATTAGGAGTGTTTTCGATAACTATTTTTTTTCCGTTTTTAAAGTGAATAATTTTACCTTCTTTTTCGTTAATTAGTATTGATGCGTCAGGAAGAAATGCAAATGCCCAAGGGTTGTCAAGGTCTTCTACAATAACTTCATAAGAGTGTTCAGTATTAATAGGGTTTTTGTCTTGAGCACAAGCTAAAACAGCATAGAAAGTTACAAGTATCAAAAATTTATTTCTGAAGGTCATAAAAATGGCTTTTGTGTTTAAAATTAATAATAAATGTCTGAGTTTTTAAATAAAAGATATATATATTTGCAATCCAATTTCAGGAAACAGTTTGTTTTTTGAATTGAAAAGATAACCATTCGGAGTGTAGCGTAGCCCGGTTATCGCGCCGCGTTTGGGACGCGGAGGTCGCAGGTTCGAATCCTGCCACTCCGACTAGAAGAGCTGAACAATTTTTTGTTCAGCTTTTTTATTTACTCAATACGTCTGTAATTTTCAGAATAAATACGATTTCCATCCTCATCAATTTCAATTTGAATAAATGTGTTATTGGTTAAATCTATTTCGTAAACAAATTCCTTTCTTTCTTCTATAATTTCACTCATAATTTTAGAGCCATAATCTAAGACTTCAGTCAATGTCTTATCACTTATGTCATAAGACCCATAACCAAACCATTCAGTAGAATCTTTTGGTACGCTCTTACTCCACATGACTTTTGAAGCGGTATACATTTTTACTTGCCTGTAGTCATTGCTGGTGCTGAACGAATCTTTGATAGCATTGTTCTCATAATTATAAAAACCAATAAGTTCCCAAGTACCAATTAATGGTTGATTGGTGTCAATAATAATAGAATCTGTATTGTTATTTTTAATGTCTTCTTTGGTGGTTTCTTTTTTACAAGAAAGCATAACTAGTGTAATGCAAAAAAAATAAATTAGCGTTTTCATTTAGAGAAGATTTTCAGGTTCCTCTTAAATTTACGAAAAAAATGAGACATAATTATTTGTCTGTTTTATTATCTATTGATAAACCTAATAATTCGATAGTAACTGTTGATAACTTCTATGTAAGCTTTCTGTCAAAAATCCTACTTTTGTTATGTAATAAAAATAAGATTATGTCAGATACAATAGAACACGTAAAATGCCTAATTATTGGTTCAGGTCCTGCAGGTTATACTGCTGCAATATATGCTGCTAGAGCAAACATGAATCCGGTTTTATACCAAGGAACACAGCCAGGAGGTCAACTAACTACAACAAATGAAGTAGAGAATTTCCCAGGTTATCCTGATGGTATTACTGGTCCGGAAATGATGATGGAGTTACAAAAACAAGCAGAACGTTTCGAAACAGATGTACGCGACGGCTGGGTAACTAAAGTTGATTTTTCAGGAGACATTCATAAAGTTTGGGTTAATGACACCAAAGAAATCCATTGTGATTCTGTTATTATTTCTACTGGAGCCTCAGCTAAATATTTAGGTTTAGATTCTGAACAAAAATATTTGAAACTAGGTGGAGGAGTTTCAGCATGCGCAGTTTGTGATGGATTTTTCTACAGAAATCAAGAAGTTGTAATTGTAGGTGCAGGAGATTCTGCTTGTGAAGAAGCACATTATTTATCTAAATTGTGTAAGAAAGTTACAATGCTTGTGAGACGTGATGAATTTAGAGCATCAAAGATAATGGCTGCACGAGTTAAAAATACAGAGAACATAGAAATCCTTTACAATACTGAAACTGATGAGGTTTTAGGAGATGATCAAGTGGTTACAGGCGTTAGAGTGTTTAATAATAAAACGAATGAAAAGCATGAGATTCCTGCAACAGGATTTTTTGTAGCTATTGGTCATAAACCAAACACAGATATTTTTAAAGGCTTTTTAGAATTAGATGAAACAGGATATATAATTAATATTCCAGGTACGGCTAAAACGAATGTAGAAGGTGTTTTTGTTTCTGGAGATGCTGCTGATCATGTTTATAGACAAGCTGTTACTGCCGCAGGTACTGGATGTATGGCTGCTTTAGATGCTGAACGCTATTTAGCTGCTAAAGACTCTAGTTTTGAAGTGAGTACTTCTACTTATAACTAAGATTAGAACTAGCAATAAAAAAAGAGCTTAAATTTTAGTTTAAGCTCTTTTTTTATAGATTACAATTATAATTATAGACTTTCAGGAAGTGTGTAAGTTCTATCCTTATTTTGTTCTTTAAGATAGTCCATTAGAGGATTGAAATATTCCAACATTGGTTTTGCACTCATTTCAGTCCCAACACTTTGTTTTAGTAATTCTCTCCAATCATTATTCGCTCCAGTTTCTAAAACACCTCTTAAGAATGTACCAACATCTTTACTTCCAAAATAGTTAGTAGCATGAGGATCTTGTTTTAAGATGTTTTTTGAAATGTGGTCATGAAATTGAAATAATAAAATGTAAGACACTGCATAATCATAATACTGCGCTGCATCGTTATTGATGTGTGTTTTTGAAGCTGCATCACAAAATTCTTCTCCACGATTAGTAGGAGGAACCATACCTTGATATTTTTTAGCCAATTCCCACCATTTCTTGTTGAATTGATCCTTAGGTAAATTTTCAGCGTATAATGCGTTTTCAAATTCGGTCATTACACCTGCTGAAAACGGTAAAAACACGATATTACTTAGTGCTTCTTTTAATAGATTTTGAGTTTCATCAATTTTTGAATCTGCATCAACTAATCCTTTTCCAGCTAAAAATGGTTTTTGCATTGCGGCAAAACCTAGTAAGCTCCCAATAGCTTCATGATAACCTCTGTTAGCACCACCACGAAGTAGAGGAGGAACATTTGGGTTTGTATACGCTTGGTAATAATAAATATGGCCTAACTCATGGTGAATAGTTTCGTAGTAATCTGCATTTGGTTCAACACTCATTAAACAACGTAAATCGTTATCTAAATCCATATGCCAAGCTGAAGCATGATTATTTTTTTTGTAAGGTGCATCTGCAGGAAGTGGATACATACTTGATTTTTCATAAAAACTTTTAGGTAATGCATCAAAACCAATACTCTTATAGAAGTTTTCACCTTCTTTAACAATCCATTCAGGATCTTTGTCAGCTAGAGCTGCATCAATGTCTAAGCCTTCTACTGTAACTAATGAGCTCCAATCTTGTCCCCAACGATTTGGTAACCAATGTGCAGGAAGGTATTCAGGAACATCGGCTTTAAATTTTTCAGCAAGTTCATACCTAGCCCAAGTGTGTAGTTCTCTATATAATGGCCAAACTTCTTTAACCATTTTATTCATTTCGTCAAGCATTTCTTGACGAGTCATTCCATAATCTGAAACTTGATACGAAAAGTAATCGTCATAACCGAGAGCGCCTACTGTTTCATTACGCAGTTTTCTTAAGTTTTCTAATCCGCCTTTAAGTCCTTTGCCTACTGCTTTAGAAGCTTCCCAATTAGTCAAACGTTCAGCTTCATTATTAGATTCACGTAGCACTTTGTCTATATCTCCAGTTGTAACAGATTTACCATCAACTTGAAAATCGTAACCAAAAAGCGCTTCGTTTTGAGCGTTTTCAGCAGCAATTCGTTCTTTTACTAAATCTGAAACAGTCTCAGGGTTATTTGCAGCAGCGTAAAGTATTGTGTTTAGTTGACGAACTTGTACAATGTCCAAGTCGTCTTTACTCTCAAGAAATTTACGTGTTTTTTCAATTACATCAGTACTTCCTGTAAATTTAGCAAAAGCTTCATTTGCTTTTTGCACTTTGTATGCATTTGTTGTGTCGCCAGCAACAATTTTTGTGTTAGCATCCCATTCTGCTAATGCAGAATCATAATATAGTTTCGTGAATTCACCAGTGTATTCATCTAAAAATGCTTGAACATCTTCTTTTGATACAGATGTGGTTTCTGCTTTTGTTGTATCATTTTTACATGACAATATCGATACGATAATAGCAAAAAGTAAGATTGTTTTCTTCATCTTAAATTAATTTGATTTAAAGTTAGTAGTTGATATTAAATTGAGTGTTATTTTTCTTTTTTCTGAAGTTTTGCAGTATCGGTAAATTTATTGATTGAGATTTTAGGATTTGCGAATAGATAAAGTTCACTAGAGCCTGAAGCTTCAATAATAATAGATTCTGTAACTTCTAAATAAGCATCGCTTGCAAATTCACATATAGCAGTACAAGTTCTAGTTGTAAAATCTTTACCATTAAACTTAGAATTATTATCTGATATCAAAAGTAGATTATCTGTTGTGCCTTCAATATCTATATTTGCACGTTGGTATAAATCTACCTTGGTTTCTTTTGAATTAATGAGTGCATCTAATTTACAATTATCACTCATTTGAATGCTAGTTTTAGTGGCTGTCAAGTTAAGTTTTACTTTCGATTTATCAATACTATTGAAACTAAAGTTGTTTGCTTTTACATTTAAATATGCCTTAGAAGATCCTGATACTTTTAAACTTACATCATTAAGTTCAAGTGACGTTAGTGATCTAATCTCGGCATTTTCTCGAGTTTCAATATGAGAGAACCCATCACTATAATTCACTTTGATTTTCAGTTCCTTTTTAGACCTGATATCTTTAGTTGTTCTAAAACTTAGAACACTATCAATAACCTCTATTGTAATGTATTCATGAAGATTGTCATCTGTTTCAATTTCAACAGAAGGTTTACTATTGTAATACAATTCTACTTCAAAGTCTTCGCCAACTAAAATCGAATTAAAATTGTCTACATAAGTTTGTTTAATAGTTACATTTCTATCACCTTTTACTTTGTCAGCATCTTGTGAAAAGCCAATAGTATAAAAGCCTAAAGTGATTAATAGAAATAAAGTAATCTTTTTCATTAGTTTAAATTAAGTATTAGAACAAATATAAAACAAAAACCATCCCAAACTCGAAATTGAGCTTGAAATGGTTTAAAAAAACAAGTTGGTTAGTTGGTTGTTAGTCGGTTACCTTTTTGTGATGCTGCCAGAAGGACCGTCGTTTTTTTCTACTTTTTCTGGGTTACCATAGTATTTGATATCACCACCACTATTTGCATTAGCTGTTAATTCTTTAGATGTATTTACAGTTATGTCTGCTCCACTATTTGCATGAGCTTTAGTAGTGATAGCCTGAAGTTTAGCTGCTTTTATATCGCTACCACTTGAAGCTTCAGCTCGAAATGTATTTGTGTTTCCTGATAATTTAATATCACTTCCGCTAGATGATTCACATATGAGGTTTTTTACATCTACTTCAAGTTCAACATCACTACCACTTGAGGTGTTAATTTCAAGTTTGTCTGCAGTGATAAGTGTTGTAGCAAGAACATCACTTCCGCTAGAAGTAGAAATTCTATCAATAGCTTTAAAATTAACCATTACTTTTTTTGAAGCTGCATAGCTAATGTTTTCATCAGCGTAGATGTTTAACACACCATTTTCTACTTCAACTTTAATAATATCTTGAAGATTTTCATCTGCTTGTACTCTAATGCTTTCAGAATCACCTTGAGTAAGATAGACATCTAAACCTCTGCTGACTTCTATAGCAGAAAAATTGCCATTTAATTCTCTGTCTGTTGTAGTTACGTCTCCATTTCCTTTAACTCCAAAATTCATATCGAAGTTACAAGACATTAATAAAACACCTAATAGTGTTGTTACAATAATTTTTGATAGTGTTGCCATGATTGATTGTTTTTTTGCTGAATTACTTCAGTCTTTGTTAGTGATTGATTGTTCGTTTATTGATTTATTTATATGTATTGTTACATTTTGTGATCGTAACTAATAACTCTTTTTAGTATCCATTTTTTATCTTCTAAAATCCACAAATGAGAAAACTTTGCTGTGCTGCCTGCTAACTTATTTCCATTAGTGGTCTCAAAGAATTTATGAATTCCATTTTGTAAGGCACCGTAAACTTGTCCGTTGTTTTTTAGTATGAAAACCTCTAGACTTCCTTCAACTAATTCTCTAGTCGATTTTGTTGGATTATCAGGATTACAAATACCGTTTTTCATTATTTCAATGAATTTTTCTTTTGAATTTGTAATTCCACCAATATCATGATAGAATTCAAAGTTTTCAGCTATTAAATGCTCCAGATGTTGTAACTCACAGTTATTAAAAGAGCGCTCAAATATTAAGCTGTCATTTACTTTAAGAGTTTTGTATAATTCAGAATTTGTTGATACTTGTGCGTTTAGATTACTTAAAATTCCTAAGATACTTAAAACGATAACTATTGATTTTTTCATATGATTTGATTGATGATTCAAATATTTCAGTTTTAATGTGATTTTCAAAACTGAAATATCTGAACTGTTAATTTAGGTTACTGAATTGTTAATTATCGTCTGATGTGATTTCAATTCCATCTTCGTCTATATTAACTTTCACATTTACTGACTCAGCTTTGATACCACCTTCGTCAATTTTTAAGCTAGTAGCTTCTGTTTTCATTTCAATACCATCTTCGTCAATTTTGATTCCGTTTTCGTCGTCTTTTAGATCTACTTTTACTTTAAACTCTTCATCTGCAGTACAGTCTAAACATTTAACGCCATTGGTAGTAATTTCTAAATACTGTTCTTCCATTCCGTTATCGAGAATGTCATTATAATAACTAGAATTTCTATGATATGAATACGTATTTCCTTCAGCATAAAGAATGGTTCCTTCAGGTAAATATAGAGTAACTTCAATTTCTTGATCCCTAAATTTGTTTTCAAAATCTGTTGTCAAGTAGCCATCTAATTCAAGCCTATTTTTTGTGAGATCATAATTATAATTAATTTCTTGTGCTCTCATTTTTGCTTCTTTATAATTTCTGCCTTCAGCAGTTTTTTCAATATTTATTGAAGCTAAAGAATCTTTAGTGGAGCGAACAATAAGTCTTACATCTCTACTGTAAATTAGTTTCTCGTCATTTTCATCATAAACGGCTCTTAATGAGCTGCCATGTCTTCCAAATTGTTTGCTATACATAGTATTACCAACAACAGCTAATGTCAATGTGTCTTTAGTAATTATATTAAGCTGTTCTTTTTTACTAATAGTTGCATCATAGGCATGTTCACTTGCTTGTCTTACTCCTATAATAACTGTACCTATAATTGCCATTAACCATAATCCAAGAAGTGTAAATTTCGCAACATTACCTATTGATTTTAGATTGTTAATTAGAATTTTTAATCCTAAATAGAACACAAAAAAGAAAGGCACTCCAATAGCAAACATGGTAATTAATGAAATTAACCAAACAGGTGTGTTAGCTGCATTTGCAGCTTCAAAAATATCTAAACCTGGAAAATGGATTATATCAACAGCACCAAGGCTTAAGCAAAATATTAATAATGAAATTAATGTTGTAGCTCCAACTATAATTAAAATAACACCAATAAATTTTGCAAATATTTTAAAGAAGAACATAATGATGTCACCTATAGTATCAAAAAAAGTTTTTGATGAAGATTTAATTTTTTGTCCTTGTTTAGGTAGGTCTACTTGTTTGACTGTATCAGTAACGGTTTGTGAAACACTGTCAAAGCCGTCTTTAATTTTTTTTTCGATGTTACTAATGTTGACAGGTTCTCCTGTCATAGTTAATTTTTCTGAAGTCGTCGTTGCTTCAGGAACTAAGACCCATAACAAGATATACAGTAATACACCCGTTCCTGCACCAAAGATTAATAAAATCCAAATTAAACGAATCCAAACAGCATCGATTCCAAAGTAATGTCCTAAACCTGCAGAAACTCCTCCAATATAAGAGTTATCTGTGTCACGATAGAATTTTTTTGAAGATCCTGATTTTGATCTAGAATTATTTTGATAAGATGTTTTTGGTTCGTCTTCAAAAATCTCATCATCAACCAAATAATCTTCTGGTTGTCCCATAATAGAGATGACATCGTCTACTTCTTTAATTCTGATGACTTGCTTTTCATTTTGAACACGTTCATTAAATAATTCTGCAATACGTGCTTCTATATCAGAGATGATTTCCGATTGACCTTGAGAGTCTGTAAATGAACGTTTTATAGCCTCAAGATAGCGCTGTAATTTTAAGTATGCATCTTCATCTATATGGAAGAATATACCTGCTAAATTTATGTTGACTGTTTTATTCATTATTTTTTTGTTTTTTGACTGGTTACTAGATTAACTGCATTTTGTAATTCGGTCCAAGTGCCATTGAGTTCTTTTAAAAACAGTCGACCTGTTTCGGTTAGACCATAATATTTTCTTGGAGGTCCTGAAGTGGATTCTTCCCAACGATAATTGAGTAATCCAGCATTTTTAAGCCTTGTGAGTAGCGGGTAAATTGTACCTTCTACAACAAGCATTTTTGCGTCTTTAAGTGTGCCTAAGATTTCTGCAACATAAGCATCTTCGTCTTTTAAGACTGACAATATGCAGTATTCAAGTACACCTTTTCGCATTTGTGCTTTTGTGTTTTCTATCTTCATACTTTAGTGAGATTAATTTTTAATAAACTGTTCATTTTTTGATTGATGATTGATGATTAATTGATGAAATATTTTTACTTTAAAAAGTCTATTGTAAGTGGGTAATGATAAAATTCACCATCTCTAGCCTTTAAACTTGCAATAACTATAAATACGAGTTCTAGAATAAAACCTATTATAGCAAGTGCTCCTAGGCCACCTCCTAAATACAATAGAGGAGAAGGTTCTGAAATATTAAGATGTATGCCGTCGAACAGGTTTATATCTATAAAATCGAATGAACTAAATAGGTTGAAAAAGAAAAATGGAACCGTTAATACTCCCAAAATAAGAGCGTATAATAAAATGCTCATTTGAAAATTGATGGCCTGTTTACCATGTGTATCCACAAATTCTGATTTTTCTTTGTTAGCCATCCATAAAACGATTGGGCCAATAAAGTTTCCAAACGGAATTAAAAACCTACTAAAGGTTGATAAATGGATAAATGTTGCGATGTTTTTTTGGTGATTGTCTAGCATGATTTTAAAACATATAGTAATTTCTTATACAAATATATGTCTAAAAAAAGGTATTATGTTACGCATAGTACTAAAAATTAACATAATATTAACAAATTGAAATGTGGATTATTTTCAATATTTTAGCTGAAACATATAGTAAACATGACCATTTCACCGAGAAAACTCAATGCCTTTCTGTTAATTAAATTACCAGCAGCTTATTTCTGTGGCGTACGAACTAAAGCTTTGTCTGATACAACATGTGAAGTGTCTGTTAAGCATAGATGGATTAATCAAAACCCATTTAATTCTATGTTTTGGGCTGTTCAAGGTATGGCAGCAGAGCTCACAACTGGAGCTTTAGTAATGTCTAAAGTTAAGTCTAGTGGAATTAAAATGTCGATGCTTGTCACTAATAATGATGCAAAATTCACAAAAAAAGCTACTGGTAGAATAAAATTCACATGTAATCAAGGTACTTTGATTGATGATGCTATATCTAAAGCGATAGAAACAAGCGAAGGGCAAACGATACTATTAAATTCAAAAGGGGTTAATAACGAAGGATTACAAGTGTCTGATTTTAATTTTGAATGGAGTATAAAAGTCAAACATTAAAAATATTGTAACAAAACTAGAATAGTTTTAACATATAAGTAATCAATTAATAAACATAAGATTATGACATCACACGAAATAGATTACAGAATTTACGGAGAAGAAATGCAGTTCGTTGAAATTGAATTAGATCCTCAGGAAGGCGTTGTTGCTGAAGCAGGAAGCTTTATGATGATGGACGATGGTATTAAAATGGAAACCATTTTTGGAGATGGTTCTGAAAAGGATTCAGGGTTTTTCGGAAAAATTTTAGGCGCTGGAAAACGAATCCTTACAGGTGAAAGTTTATTCATGACAGCCTTTTATAACGACCTAACAGGAAAACGAAATGTATCTTTTGCGTCACCATATCCAGGGAAAATAATCCCTATTGATTTAACTGAATTTAATGGAAAGTTCATTTGCCAAAAAGATGCTTTTTTATGTGCGGCTAAAGGTGTAAGTGTAGGAATTGAATTCTCAAAAAAATTAGGAAGAGGATTGTTTGGAGGAGAAGGCTTTATCATGCAAAAGCTTGAAGGTGATGGTATGGCATTTGTGCATGCTGGAGGAACTATGGCTAAAAAGGTGTTGCAAGCTGGTGAAACTATGAAAGTTGATACAGGCTGCCTAGTAGGTTTTACTCAAGGTGTCGATTATGATATCGAGTTTGTTGGAGGAATTAAAAATACCGTTTTTGGTGGTGAAGGATTATTCTTTGCAAAACTTCAAGGACCAGGAACCGTTTATATTCAATCCTTGCCTTTTAGTAGATTGGCTGGTCGTGTTTTAGCATCAGCACCAAGAAGTGGCGGTAAAGATAAAGGTGAAGGTAGTATTCTTGGAGGAATAGGTGATTTATTAGATGGAGATAATCGATTTTAATCACTTTTTTTCTAAATGGCATTTTAGATTTTAAAAGCGAAAGATTAAAAGTTATTAAGAATTAGCAAACGAACAAGTTTACTAGAGTTTTTGAGTAATATTATTCTTTTTTTCGTCGTTCTACTTTGTTAAAATTTTGTTTACAATTAACAAACAAACATTTTTTTTACTAAATTTAAAAAGTAATCAAAATATATGCTTATAAGACAAATCTACTTAACTAAAACCTAAATTATCGTTACATTATGGCAAGAGCAATGTTCGAGTACACCAAAACTGTGCTTGCGAAGGTGAGTTTTGACAGTACATTGTTTTGTAAAGAATTAAAAAAGGCCCTAAGTCGTTTGTTACCCTACGAAATAGAAGAGCTTAAGATTTACATTAAATCTTTAATTCTACAAAACCCAGAATTAGATCAATGTTTAATATTATTAAAACAATAGAAAAAAGCGACTTAAGAGTCGCTTTTTTTTTATGCTAAATACTATTGTTATTTTGAAGTTGGACTTATAATATCTACATTTTGAAATGCGATTGCTCCACGAATAATTCCCGAAATAATATCGTGTAGTGCATCAATAATTTGCATTTTTAATTCATTTTTATGATAGATAATACTTACCTCTCTCGCTGGCGAAGGATCATTGAAGTGTCTAAGCTTGTCTTTTTGTTTGTCATTTAATTCCATCGTATGTAAATATGGTAGTAAAGTCATGCCTAAACCTTCATTTGATAGTTTTATTAAAGTTTCGATGCTTCCACTTTCTAGTTGAAATTGATCTTCAGCATGATTTTTAAAAGTCTTACATAAATTAATCACACCATCTCTAAAACAATGTCCATCTTCCAATAGAAGGATGTCATCAATGTCTAAGTCTATAGTATCTAATTTTTTCTTACTAAACAATCTGTGATCATTTGGTATGTAACCAACAAATGGCTCATAGTATAATACGCGCTCTTTTATGGAGTCTAATACTAGAGGAGTAGCTGCAATCGCCGCATCTAGATGTCCGTCATTGATACGAGTTATAATCTCTTCGGTAGTGAGCTCTTCTATTTTTAGTTTTACTTTGGGATATTTTTTGATAAATGCTTTTAAAAACATCGGAAGTAAGGTTGGCATTATTGTGGGTATGATGCCTAATTTAAATTCACCACCAATAAATCCTTTCTGTTGGTCAACAATGTCTTGAATTCGATCAGATTCGTCAACTATATTTTTTGCTTGAAGTACAATTTTACGCCCTACATCAGTAAGTTCAATTGGTTTTTTACTTCTGTCAAAGATTAAAACATCAAGTTCGTCTTCTAGTTTTTGAATTTGTGTACTTAATGTTGGTTGCGTTACAAAGCACTTTTCGGCTGCTTTGGTAAAATTCTTATGTTCGGCTATTGCTAAAACGTAGTGAAGTTGTGTGATTGTCATTCCTTATTCATTTAGACTATAAAAATATAAAAACTATTTATAAAAACTATGATTAATTTATTTAATTATAAGTTAAATTTGTATAAACAAAAACAATATAACAATATGACTCTAAATAGTATTGGTTTAGATACCAAAAAAACAGAAGTAATTGCAGAAGATTTAAATCAACTTTTAGCAAATTTTCAAATTTATTATCAAAATTTACGTGGTATTCATTGGAATATTAGAGGGAAACAATTTTTTGATCTTCATGTAAAATTTGAAGAATTATATACTGATGCCAACTTAAAAGTTGATGAAATAGCGGAACGTATTTTAACATTAGGAAAAACGCCTCTGCATACGTTTGACGATTACAACAAATCTGCTAGAGTTCCTATTGGAAAAAATATTTCGAAAGATATAAAAGCGGTGGAACTTATAGTGGATTCCTTAACAGAGCTATTAAAAATAGAACGTCAAATTCTGGAATCTGCTGGAGAAGCAAATGATGAAGGCACAAATGCCATGATGAGTGATTTTATTACTGAACAGGAAAAAACGGTTTGGATGATGAAAGCTTGGTTAGGTGAAAGTGTATAAATCACAATAATATAAAATACAAAAAAGCCCTTCAAAAATAAATCTCGAAGGGCTTTTTACATTTATAAAAAAATCAATTTAATTATTATTAGTCACAATCACGCTCTAGTAAAACAATATCATTACCAGATGAAAGTGCAATAAACCCGTCACTACACTGAGTAACTGTCCAATCAAGCAAAGCAATAGAATCGTAAGGAGCATCATTAAAATTTAAGAACATAAATACTTCAGCTGTAGAAGGATTTGAAGCTAATTCCCAAGTACCAGTTACACCTTGTCCAGAACCATCACTGTATATAGTTACTGTACCATCTTGAGAGAATTGAGCATATTCTGCTACCAAAGTGTCATAAAGACTAGTATTTAAATACCATTGGCATTGTAATAATTGTCCGAAAAGATCACCTTCACTACAATTGTTAGGATTATTATTATCATCGCATTCTACAAAATCATTTGGTGTATATCCTTCACAGATAGCATAACACTCATTAGGGAATGTATACGTTACCATTTGACCATCAACTTCAACTTGAACACATACTGGGACAAAATCGTCATCACAGTTACATGGATCAACAACATCTTCACATTCTACGAAGTCAGCATCAGTGAAACCTTCACATTCTGCTTCACAAGCATTTAAAAATGTTAAAATTTCTGTTCCACCATTAGGTGTTTCAACTTCAACACAAACTGGAATTACATTTGCAGGGCAAGGACAATCGTTGTAATCATAACAGTCTTCTAGAAGTTCATAAAGATCTTGTTCATCTTCAACACTTTCAACATTACCTTCACTATCAGTTACATTAAATGGATACACAAAATCAAAGTAATAAGCGTTGTAAAGCGCATTATCTAATTCTTCTTGTGAGTTTACAGTAATAGTTTGTTGGTCGTCAGTTATAATTGTAAGAGGGAAATTAAATTCAAAACATTCAAATCCACCTGAACCATTATAATCATCAGCACAGTTGTCTACAAAATCGTTAGGTGTAAATCCATCACACATTGCATAACATTCATTAGGGTATGTGATAACAAAACTATCTCCATTAGGATCTGTAATTTCTACACATACAGGCTCATATACTTCGAAGCATTCACATGTGTCTTGATCTTCCCAGTTGAAGCTATCTATTAAATCATAAAATTCATCTTCATTATTAATAGTTATTACTACTATAGAATCAGTAGCTTCGTCATAAACTTCAACATCAAAAGGAAATTCAATTCCATTAACATATAATTCATCAGTAGAGCTAATTAAAACGTCAATTAAATCTTCTAAGCTATTAATAGCAACAGTTGAGCCATTACTTAGTGATAAATTTAGTGGATAAACAAAATCAAATCCGAAATCAAATACAATATTACCTGAAGGATTTTCAGATAGTATCACATTACCTTCATCATCAAATTGTTGGGCAAGTCGATTTAAAGATTCAGTAATAGCTTCTGTTTCGTTAATGTTTTGTTCTTCAACGACAGAGTCTTCGTTAGAACAAGAAGTTAAAAAGCCTGCAATTAAAGCAAAACTTAAAAGGAATAATTTAAAATTTTTCATCATAGAAATTTTTGGTTAATGAGTTTTTTAGCGATTAATCATAACTAAAACAACTCTGAAAAAAAATACCCTACTTTTTCTCTAATTTTTTTTTAATTAGTTTTGAAGCATTCATATTTTAAATAGATAATGTCTAAAGATCAACATAATATTTGTCATTCAAAAACTTTTGAGATACTCTATAATACTTATGCAAAAGACCTTAGACGTTTCATATTTTTTAAAACTCAAGATATTGATAAAGCGGAAGATATTTTACAAGACACATTTATCAAGCTTTGGGATAATTGTAGTAAGGTTAAATATGACAAAGCGAAAAGCTTTTTATATACTGTTGCTTCAAATGCTTTTTTAAATACCATAAAACATGAAAAGGTTGTGCAAAAGCATCAACAAAGTATTTCAAGTCAACATACCAATGAGTCTCCAGAATTTATTATGTTAGAAAAAGAGTTTATGGAGAAATTGGAACGCACAATCGATTCTCTACCTGACAAGCAAAAGGAAGTGTTTTTGCTCAATAGAATTGAAAAAAAGAAGTATAAAGAGATTGCAATTCAATTGGACATTTCGGTAAAAGCAGTTGAAAAAAGAATGCATTCAGCTTTATTAGTTTTAAGAAAGGAAATAGGTAATGTTTAAAAAGATGAAAATAAAAGTAGGGTTTTTTGAAATACAGTTGTCCTATGTACAGTTAAGCAATGAAAAATAAAGAATTACATAACGAAAATGACACGTTTCTAGCCCAATGGTTAGCTGGAGAGCTTTCCGATACAGAGTTAAAAGCAATGGTGTCTGAAACAGATTTCAACGCTTTTCTTAAGATTAGAAAAGGTCTTGATGTTTATGATGATTTAGAAGCGTCTACTGATACTTCCTTTGCTAAAATTCAAGAAAAAATCACTTCTAAAAAAGGAAGAGTTATTAGTTTAAAAACTAATACTTGGCTCATAAGTATTGCAGCTTCTGTGGTATTGTTCTTTGGGTTATTTTCAATTTTAGGAAATGAAAATATTACTGTTGAAACAAATTATGGCGAACAAAAAACCATCGCGTTATTAGATGGTTCGGAAGTCATTATGAATTCCAAATCTACCTTAACTTACGATGAAGATGATTGGGAAAACAATCGTAAACTTCACTTAAATGGAGAAGCGTATTTTAAAGTAAAAAAAGGCAGTACTTTTACTGTAGTCACAGACAATGGTGAAGTTCAAGTGTTAGGAACACAGTTTAATGTAAATACAATTAATGATCTTTTTGAAGTGGTATGCTTTGAAGGAAAGGTGAGTGTACTTACCAAAGAAGAATCACATATATTATTACCAACAAATTCTGTGAGACGCATTAATGGTAATGCTATAGAAAAATGGGATGTTTCTGATTCTAATCCGAGTTGGATTAATGGCGAAAGTAGTTTTAAAAGTGTCCCTTTAAAATATGTGGTTTCAGCATTAGAGTCTAATTACAATATTGAAATTCATGATGATACCATCGATAATAACTTATTATATACAGGTAGTTTTACCCACAAAAATTTGAATACTGCTTTAAAAACAGTGTTTAAATCTTTACAAATACAATATTTTGAAAAAGAAAAAGGACATATTTATTTGAGCATAAAGTGAAAAAATTGATTATTTGCTTTTTGGTAGTATTACCTCATTTAGCCTTTTCGCAAGAAGAGGCTAAATTTTATATTAGTTTCAATTCTGAAACCTTGCAAAATGCCTTTGAAATTATTGAAGATGTTTATAATGTTAGGTTTTCTTATTATGATGCAATTTTAACTGATAAAAAAGTGTCTTTAGAAAGGGAAAGACGTTCATTAAGTCAAGTGCTTACAGATATTGAAATTCAGACAAGTCTTAGTTTTGAAATCGTAGATAATAGATACATTATAGTTAACAGTAACAACTCAAAAGATAAAATTGAAGAGTTAGAAAAAGTCATTATCAATAGCTATATCACTAAAGGAATTTCAAAACAAAAAGATGGATCCTTTAAAATTAGTCCAACAAATCTCGGCATTTTACCAGGTTTGACAGAGCCAGATGTCTTAGAAAGCATTCAATTATTACCAGGAGTTGTGAGTCCGAACGAAACAGCCTCTGGTTTTTTAGTTAGAGGAGGGAAGCTTGATCAGAATAGATTTATTTGGGATGGGATTAATATTTATCACAAAGGGCATCTCTTTGGAATGATTTCCCCTTTTAATCCAAATGCAACCAAAAATGTTACTTTCATCAATAAAGGATCTCATTCTAGATATGGGGAACGCGTCTCAAGTGTCATAAATATGACAACTTCTACAGAAATAGAAGACGAATTAAAAGCTCAAATGGGTTTTAATGGAATAAATGCAGATGCTTTTATCGATGCTCCAATACTAAAAGGTAAACTTGGTATACAGGCTTCAATACGTTCTAGCTATACTAATTTGTATCAGTCGGTTACTTTTGATAGATTAGCAAATAAGGTCTTTGAAAGCACAAAAATTGAAAATGGAGACAATCCAGATAATGATTTTAGTTTTTTAGATTTTAATATCAAATTGAATTATAAGCCAAATGCTAAAAACAGTTTATTTGCGAGTTTAATTTCTATAGACAATCAATTGGACTATACTGTTAATAATTCTGTAAGTAACGAAGCCTTTACAGATCGTATGTCGATAAAAAACACAGGGTATAGCTTAGGTTGGAATAAAGAATGGAATACTAATTTAAAGCAAATCACCAATGTGTTCTTTTCGGATTATAAATTTGATTATAATTATATAACCATAGAAAACAACCAACAAACATCAGATTTTGAAAAGAGAAATTTAATTTTCGATTCTGGTATTTCTACAGAATTTAAGCAGAAAATTAATGATAATAATGAAATCAATTTAGGTTATCAATATGTTTTAAAAGATGTTGGGTATGCATTTAGAAACACATCAAATCTTGAGTTCATTTTAGATCAAGACGAATCGATAGTTCAAACACATAGCTTATATGCCAATTATGACTACAAAAATGAAAAGTTATTTGATATTTCATTTGGAGGAAGGATGTCTTATTTTGATGAATTAGATACTTATAAATTTGAACCAAGACTTTTATTACACAAGCAATTGTTTGAGAATTTTAGACTTCAATTGTCTGGAGAAATCAAAAATCAAATTATTAGTGAAATAGATGAAACTGTTATAAGTGATTTATCTTTAGAAAACAGACTTTGGCGTTTGGCTGATGGAAATGATTTTCCAATCATTAATAGCAAGCAGGTGTCATTAGGGTTTATATATATCAATAATGGTTGGACATTTGATATCGATAATTACTACAAAACTCTCGATAATATAACGGCATTGTCATTAGGGTTTTTGAATCCGCAAAACAGCCAGTTTAATTTAGGCGATCAAACAATTTATGGTGTTGATGTGTTTTTAAGAAAACGATTCAATGGGATTAATTCTTGGGTAAGTTATTCGTTTAATAATTCTGAAAGCACCTATCGCAACTTGAACAATGATGAATCATTTACTTCAAGATCTAATGTAATTCATTCGGTTACTACATCAGTGAGTTATAAGATTTCAAATTTTCAAATGGCTTTAGGTTGGAGATGGCAAACAGGAAAACCATACACAGAATCTACTCTTGGTGTTAACGGACTAGAGTTTAATGATGGTATTAATACAGAGCGCTTGCCTGATTATCATCGTTTGGATTTTTCTTCAACTTATGGTTTTAATTTTTCTGAAACTAGTAGGCTTAAAGGGAAAGTTGGACTTTCAATACGAAACGTTTACAATAGAAATAATTTGATTAGCCGAGAATACCTGGGTAATAATGATTTCAATAATGAGATAGAAGTTATTGATAAATTCTCTTTAGGATTTACACCAAACTTAATGTTTAGAGTGTATTGGTAAAACAATAATTAAAGAAGTCCACGAGCCTTGATCTCTAAGTATTTATTAATGGTGTTAATTGTCAATTCTTCAGGAGGTGTTAGAATACTTTGAATGCCATATTTTTGAAGTTCTTTTACCATCAATCGTTTTTCATAAGCAAATTTTTCAGCAATGGTTTTATGGTAAATGCTCTGTAAATCTTCAGTATTACTAGTTATCAATGATTCTAATTCGGTGTTTTCAAATAAAATGACAACGAGCATATGTTTTTTTGATATTGCTTGAAGATAAGGTATTTGACGTTTTAGAGCACTTATATGTTCGAAATTGGTATACAATAGTAAGAGACTTCTGTGTGTTACTTTTCGTTTAATTTGTGCGTAAAGTAAGCCATAATCACTATCGGTAAATTGGGTGTTAATACTATATAAGGATTCTAGAATTTTGTTGAGATAAGTCATCTTGTGAATTGCAGGAAGAAAATTTTCAATATTTTTTGAAAACGTTAATAAACCAACTTTATCGTGTTTTTTTAAAGCAACATTGCTGAATGCTAATGCTGAATTAATAGCATAATCTAAAAGCTTTAAGCCGTTGAATGGCATTTTCATAACACGTCCAGTATCTATGATAGAGTATATAGGTTGTGATTTTTCATCTTGAAATTGATTTACCATCAATTGTGCACGCTTTCCAGTCGCTTTCCAATTGATTGTTCTGTAATCGTCTCCAACAACATAATCTTTAATCTGTTCAAATTCTGAAGTGTGACCAATTCGCCTTATTTTTTTTAGACCTATTTGCGTTAAGTGATTTCCAATAGCTAAAAAATCATATTTCTGCATTTGAATGAATGACGGATAAACAGGAACAATTTGTTCATTTTGATATTGGTATTTCCGTTTTACTATTCGAAGTTGTGATGATATATAAACATTGAGATTTCCAAACGTATATTCACCACGTTCTACTGGTCTAACGTCATATGTGAAATCATGATTTTCATTGGGTTTTAGAATCGTTTTATATGAAAAATCACGTTTTTGAAACTGATTGGGTAGCTCGTCAATGACATCAATATAAACTTTGAAAGGGTAGTGGTTACTTAAGGTCAGAGGTATTGAGTTGTGATCACTGTTAGATAATTTATCAGGTAAAATTCGTCTTGCAGAAATCGCATTTTTAAAACGATAGAGTAGTAATACATCTGTTAAAAAAAGTACTCCTATTATGATACATAATATCCATGCTATTGGGTATAATAGAGGTAGCCAATATGACACTAAAAAGCATACCGAGACCAGAGCTAAATAGATGTAGAATTGTTTATGTATGTATAGTGACTTTATAAATGTCATTGTTATCTAGGAACTTCAACAGATTGAACAATCATTTCTACTACTTGCTCAGTAGTCATGCCTTCCATTTCGCGCTCAGGAGTAAGTATAATTCTGTGATTTAAAACTGGATTTACAGCTTTCTTTACATCTTCTGGAATTACAAAATCTCGTCCGTTAATGGCTGCAAAAGCTTTAGCAGTATTTAAGATTGAAATAGAAGCTCTAGGTGATCCTCCTAAATATAAATGTGGATGGTTTCGTGTTTTTGAAACAATTTCAGCAATGTATTTTATTATTTTTTCTTCTACAACAATAGCTTGAGTCTTTGATTTATAATCTTCTAGACTTTTGGTGTCTAAGACTGGTTGTATAAGTGTTTGTGGTAATTTTCCTTGACGTTTATGATGAGAATCTATAATTTTTATCTCATCTTCTAAACTTGGATAATCGACTTTTATTTTAAAAATAAATCGGTCTAATTGTGCTTCTGGTAAAGCATAAGTCCCTTCTTGTTCTATTGGGTTTTGTGTTGCTAGAACCATAAAAGGTGGTTCAAATTTGTATGTTTTACCATCAATTGTAGCTTGACGTTCTTCCATTGTTTCAAATAATGCAGCCTGTGTTTTAGCTGGTGCTCTATTTATTTCATCAATAAGCACAATATTTGAAAATATTGGTCCTGGTTTGAATTCAAATTCAGAATCTTTCATATTTAATATTGAAGTTCCTAAAACATCACTTGGCATTAAATCTGGAGTAAACTGAATTCGACTAAAATTAGTTTTAAGTACTTTGGCAAATAATTTGGCAGTTATAGTTTTTGCGATTCCAGGGACACCTTCAATAAGCACATGACCATCTGCTAGTAAAGCCACAATTAGTAGTTCAACAAATTGATCTTGACCAACAATGACTTTACGCAATTCATTTTTGATTTGGTCTACTGCATTTTTTAAATCCTCTAGAGGAATTCTATTATCAAAATCTAAGTTGTTTTCTTCCATGAGTTTTTACTTTTAAAAGTTTCTATAAGCGTATTTAATCGCTCTAATTGTATATTATTAAGTTGTGTGTTTTGTTTAAAGTTTTCTATGGTTTTAAACAAATGTTTTGTGTCTTCGATACTGTTATTGCTTCTTGCTGCAAGATTTTTTATGAAATCATCATCAATAGTTGTGGTGCTGAGATGTAGATGTGTTCTTATGTATTCTAAAAAATGTAGAGTTTTATGTTCAGCAATTTCAAAATGTTTCTCTTTTTCATAATACATATTAGCAATTGTACGTGTAAAATCTATAGTTTGATTTTTAAGTGGTTTTACTATTGGGATTGCTCTTTGTTTCCGTTTTCCTTCAAAAATGATATAAAAAGCAACACCAATAAGCATGATGTAATAAGCCCACTTCAAAGCTTTAGTATTTAATAAAATATACATTGGAGACGTATAATATGACTTTCCTGATTTATAATAATTGTCGACATATATAGGTTCAGAATCGTCTAAATACGATAGTATACCAGAAGTATAATTTTGATTGGGAGCGTTTAAAATAAAATAATTTGTGAAGGCTTGTGGGAAAGTACTTAACACAATGCTACCATTCCCGAAAGGTTGTTTTATAGTGTGTATTGGTATTTCAATTTTAATTGAATCTTCTTCTGTATCCTCATTAATTTCATACCCTTTAATAGTGCCTAATACTGAAGTCTTTAATGTGTCAATAACATTAAAATAAGACATGTAATTACTTTTATCGAAACTAACTGTACTTGTGTCTAATGCGGTATTACTTAGCTGAAGTTGAAAATTATCACCTTCAACATCAAAAATACTCAGCACGTCTGTTTTGAGATGTAAAGTGTCTAACAGTTGCTCTTCAAAATCTTCAGAAGCGATAAAAAGAGTATTGCCTTTTGACGTCCAATCTAATAATTCGTCTAACTCAGTATCGCCAAATTCAACATAACCATTTACAAATAGATACGTTCCGTTTAAGCTATCAGATTCTGATAAGTATTGATATGGAGGACTTTCAAGATTTATAATTTTAGTGTCAGTAAATAATCGTTCTAATTGTTCTTGAAATACATAGGTGCCAAATGGGATTTTGTGATGCGTTGCATAGGAAGCAAACCAATTGATTTGTTTGGGTTTAGCGTACTCCATAAGTACAATTCCGAAAATTGCTAAAGCAGTTAAAGCGATATAGAATTTTATCTGGTTACTCACTATTGTTTAATACTCTTGTTTAAGGATTCAAAAGATGTTTTTAGGCTTTCAAATTTTAATTGATCAACATTAAATTCACCATACCAAACATAATCATAGATTCTAGTAATATTTATAAAATTACTTTTTATAGATTCAGATTGTATTTCACTAATGTAATCTTCATTTGTTTTTTCTTGTTGCCAAGTAATGATGTCTTTTTCAGTAAGGTATTTAAGCGACAATAAATAGTAATAGCGAATGGCTAATCTGTAATTTCCTTGAGAAATAGCATCGTTAATGAGTGCATTTATATTCTCGTTTTTAATGATTTGTTCTTCTTCAGTAAATTGAAAACTCGGTGCTGCTTTTTTACCTGTTATCATTGTTCTTGAGTTGACCTTAAGGAAAAAACGTATCAAAAAGAAAACTAAAACCGCTAAAATGAGATAAGGTAATATGTTGAAAAGAAAATACAATAAACCTTGTGCTTCTCCAACACCAAAAATAGCCTCTACAATTTCGCGAATGATATTACTAATCCAATTTACTAAGGTGTTATAAGCCCTAACTAAAAAATTGTCTTCGGGCTCATTTTCAATATAATTAAAGGCCTTATCATTTTTATAAGTTTCAAGATCATTTTCTGAAATTTCTCTAATTTCTAGTTCAGTATCATCATAAGTTACACCTGAACCTTTGTCTTGCGCAAAAGTAAATTGAGCGCAAAACAGAATACAGAATAAGAACTTGAATAGCGTCATTTAGTCTTCTAGTTTTCCTAATGATTCAATACGCTCTAAGGTCCCAGAAAAGTACTTGCGTTCATTCAAGTTAAAATAAATAAATGCGGATCCTACTATGGTGATAATATTAAGGATATATTGAAAAAAAGTACTTAAAACATTCAGTAGAATATAAACAGGGTCAACAAAAGTGTCAAAATTCCCAGGATCAATTTCACCACTAAAAATACCCATTTTTGCATACGTATATATTACTGTTGGAATAGCAAAAACACTTGATACTACCCAATAAATTATTAAAAACACGATTATGGTCGCCAACGTAATCCAAAATTCATCTTTAATAAGTGAGTAACTTTTACTGTATGCGTCTGAAGCATTTGATTTCTCAAAAACTAAAATAGGTAAAGTGACCATCATAGGCACTACAGCGTAAAAAACGGGTAAACAGCAAATTATCATAGCGATAATGATGGTTAATCCCTTAAGTATTGAGAGTCCGAGAAAGTTCCAGAAGTTTTTATAGACTTGTTGTTTTACCTCTTCTTGATTGACGATACCATTGTTGTCAATGTATGATTTTATGTAATATAACACAGTAGATGTAGTAAATGTGTAAGCTAAAATTGCTGCCCCAAAATAGGCAACATATGCAACAATTAATTTTAATGGACTACTTCCGAATTGATTGGTTTGCATCAAATCGAAATTAAACATGTCACCGACGATATAAGTATAAAAAACCATTGCAAATAAAAACAATGCCACGAAAGGACCAGATATTTTTATAATGGCACCAAAGAATGGTTTGAACTCATTTCTAATGAAAGCAAAGGTATCTGCTAGTAGTTCTCCAAATTCACGTTGTTTTTTAAATTCTATATAACTTTTCATTATAATCTAGTTCGTTTTAAAGGTCATTTAATTGTACTTGTTTGGACTTTTTATGCAGCTGCCTTGGATAGATTACATAATAAAAAATGATAATTGACAATGAGCCACCAATAATACAAATAGCTAACCAATCTGGCATTTCAGTATGTCTTGTAACAAATCCTTCTAGCAACCCAGCAATAATAAAAAATGGTATTGTGCTGATTAAAATTTTTAGCCCATTAATAACGCCTCGTTTAAAGGCTTCTAATCTTGTATAAGTTCCAGTAAACAATATACCATTTCCTAAAACTAAACCAGAGCATCCAGCAATTATAATTACAGAAATTTCAAACGTTCCATGAATCCAAATGGTTCTAACAGATTCCCAAAGCAGACCCTTTTCATAAAAGAAGTATTGAAAACTTCCTAGCATAATTCCATTTTGCATCATTATGTATAAGGAGCCAACTCCAAACATAATGCCGTAGGCAAATGCCATGAGTGCTACTTTTATATTATTGATAGTAATGCCGAGTGCCATATTAAATTCCCCCATTTGTTTATAAACAGCCATTGGATCGTTATTTTCAATATTTTCCATAGTCATGTTAACATAAGCATCACCAAGAATAGAACGCACAAAGTCACCATCGGTTGCAGCTGAATAAGCACCAACAAGGCAGAATAATAAAAAGACTAAAAAGGCGATTAAAAGCTCGCGATGGTGCTGATAAAACATTAAAGGGAACTCGGTTTTAAAAAATGAAACTAGCCGATTTTTAGATTCTTTTTTTGTTTTGTAAATCTTTTGGTGTGCTTGTGAAGCAATCTGGTTTAAATAGCGCTCTGTATTACTGTTTTTGTAGAACGTTTTTGCATAACTTAGGTGATCTGTAATTTCAATATATAAATCAGAAAGTTCATTTGGGTCGATTACGTTATTATTTGAAAGAACGCTTTCAAATCTTAACCATTTATCTTTATTTTGCTTAACGAAAGCAGCTTCTCGCATTTGAGGATTTAATTTACTTTCAAAGAAAAGAAAATATGGAGGAATTTCAAATAGAAACAGCTCAAAATGTAGGGATTCAACAAAATGTTGCTAATCTTGGAGACAGATTGTTAGCTTACCTCATAGACACTTTAGTTATTGTGCTTTATTTTATCATAATGATTTTAATAATGGTATCCTTATCACTTGACAATTCTGATCTCTGGGCATTGTGGTTACTCGTATCTTTACCTGCTTTTCTTTACTATGTTTTATTAGAAACGTTTTGGAATGGTCAAACCATTGGTAAATATTCGATGAAGACTAGAGTTGTAAAGTTAGATGGCTCGAAACCTAGCTTTGCTAATTATTTTGTACGATGGATTCTTCGTATTGTAGATGTATCATTAACTAGTGGCGGATTAGCAGTGCTTTCTATTTTAATTAGAGGTAATGGTCAACGTGTTGGAGATATTGCAGCAGGTACTACTGTTATTAGCGAAAAAGTAAAGTTAAGTATAAACGATACGCTTTTGAAAGAGATTCCTCTAGGATACGTGCCAACATACAGTCAGGTTACGGTTTTTAAAGATGATGAAATGCAATTTATTAAAAACCTTTATGACGACGCAAAAATCAAAGGGCAGCATAATATTATCTTATCATTGTCAAAGAAAATCACTAATGTGATGGGTGTAGAAACTAAGCAAAAACCTATAGAATTTGTTGACACCGTTATTAAAGATTATAACTATTATACACAAGACATGTAATGTTTTTTCAAATTTTAGACATTTTAGGAACAATTGCATTTGCAATTTCTGGCGTATTAGTAGCGCTAAACAAACGAATGGATCCTTTTGGAGTGCTCATAATAGCTTTTGTAACTGCAGTAGGAGGTGGGTCTTTGAGAGATGTTTTAATTGGAATTCAGCCAGTATCATGGATGACTAATATGACCTATGTTTATGTGATTTTTGGAGCTACTGTATTTTCAATAGTATTTAAAAGTAAGCTAAATTTTTTACGAAAATCCCTGTTTTTATTTGATACCATTGGTATTGGTTTATATACTGTGGTTGGTATTGAAAAAGGTATTGTAGCTGATTTGCATCCTATTATCTGTATTTCACTGGGAACAATGACAGCATGTTTTGGAGGTGTTATCAGAGATATTTTATGTAATGAAATTCCAGTAATTTTTAGAAAAGAAGTTTACGCAACTGCGTGTATTATAGGAGGTTTTACATATTTTTTACTTCGTGAGTTTATGGCAGATACGAATTTTGTGTTTATTATAGCTGGTACAGTTGTAATAGTGATTAGATTAATTGCAGTGAAGTTTAAAATAAGTTTACCAAGTCTTTATAAAGAAAATACTTAAGTACTTATTTAGTTGATAATGTCCCATATTTCACAAGCATGATTACAGATGCTAATATTGTTAGTATAAAATATAATAAACCAACAAATAACAATGTTTGTGCATCAGAATTGAAACTTGGAAATTCTCTAACTTCTGAAATTAATGCCAATATCATATATAAGCATACCAATATCATTAGACAAGGTATTACAACACCAACAACTCTGTTTTTAAAAATCATTTGTAAAACTATGCCTAAAATAAGTGCAATCGCGATGTAATTAATGACTAGTCCAGCAGACATCCAATAAAAAATAACAGCAGCAATTAAAAGATATTCTGGAAGATTGAGAATAATTTTATTGTAAGATTTCATTTTTAAAATTAGTTGATTAATTAGAAAACGAAAATCTGATTTATAAATTGTACACTGTGACGTTCTTCAAACTTAAAATTCCCATAACCTAAAAAAGACTATGGGAATTTTAAAATGTAATATCTATTCTAAATTATTTAGTTTTAGGAATAGGAAATCCTCTGTCTCTCATTAACGCTTCTATTTTAGCATTTCGACCTCTAAACATTCTATAAGCTTTAGCAGGATCCATAGCATTTCTAGGAGCAAACAAATATTTCACTAATTTACCAGCGACAGCTTCATCATAGAATCCACCCGGAGCTTCTTTAAACGCCTCAGAAGCATCACTAGTAAGAACATCTGCCCACATGTAACCATAATATGCTGTAGCGTAACCTTCTCCAGAGAATACGTGTCCGAAGTGAGGTGTTCTGTGACGCATAGGTAATTCTTTAGGCATTTTAAGTTCTGCTAAAGTTTCACGCTCAAATTTGTCGATATCAATATTTGAAGGGTCAGCTAAATGCAATTTCATGTCCATTAACGCAGATGCTAAATATTCAGTTGTACCAAAACCTTGGTTAAAGGTTGATGCTTTCTTAATTTTTTCAACTAAAGATGCAGGAATTGGTTTTCCTGTTTCGTGATGAACTAAAAACTGATTAATGACTTCGTCGGTTGACAACCAACGTTCTAATAATTGTGATTGGAATTCTGTATAATCTCTAACACCTCCATTTAAAGTTGGGTATTTTACATCAGCTGAAAAGAAGTGTAGTGCATGTCCAAACTCGTGAAAAAATGTTGTTGCATCATCCCATGATACCAATACAGATTCACCTGGTGCAGGTTTTACGAAATTTGAATTGTTTGATGCTAAAACGTTAGTTTCACCTTCAAAAGATGTATAGCTTCTATAGGTAGTGGCCCAAGCTCCTGAACGTTTTCCTTCTCTAGCGTAAGGGTCTAAATACCATAAACCAATATGTTTCCCAGAATCTTTATCGGTAACTTCCCAAACATTTACGTCTTCGTGAAATACAGGTACTTTTCCTTTTTCAATAGGCGTGAATTTAAAATTAAATAAACGTCCAGCAACATAAAACATTGCCTCTGTTAATTTGTCTAATTGAAGGTATTGTTTTACTTCATCACTATCTAAATCATATTTTTTCTGACGTACTTTTTCTGCGTAAAATCTGTAATCCCAAGGTTCAATTGTAATATTATCGCCAAGATCGTTTGCAACAGCTTGCATGTCTGCCACTTCTTCAGCAACTCTACCAATAGCAGCGGGCCAAACAGCATTCATCAAATTCATTGCATTTTCAGGTGTTTTAGCCATACGATCTTGTAAACGCCATTGCGCATAATTATCGTAACCTAATAGTTCCACACGCTCTCTTCTTAGTTTGAGTATTTCGGCAATAAGCTTATTATTATCATATTCATCTCCATTATCACCACGAGAATAATAATTTGTCCATACTTGTTTGCGTAATTCACGTTCAGTAGAATAAGTTAAAAACGGATCCATTGAAGAACGCGTATTTGTAATAGCATATTTGCCATCTTGACCTTTATCAGTTGCTATTTTGGCTGCAGATTTTACAAAGCCATCAGAAAGTCCGTTTAACTGATCTTTGCTTAAGTAAGTAACATAGTTTTCTTCATCATGCAAAACATGATCTGAAAAATCATTATATAAACTTGATAATTCTTTGTTTATGGCAGCATAACGCTCTTTTTTTGAAGCATCTAAGTTGGCACCATTCATTTCAAAACTCTTGTAAGTTAAATCTACAACACGTTGTGCTTGAGGTTCTAATGGTGTTTTTTGAGATGCATCATAAACTGTTTTAATGCGTTGGAATAATTCGGAGTTCTGAGATATTTTTGAACTAAATTCTGATAATTTAGGAGCTAATTCAGCACGTATTTCTCTAAATTCAGGAGATGACATATTACTACTTAAAATACCATAATACGTAAATACGTCATTTAAAGTTTTACCAGCAGCTTCCATAGCAACGATAGTGTTTTCAAACGTTGCAGGTTCACTACTATTAGCAATAGCGTCGATCTCTGCAAGATTTAATTCCATACCTGTTTCTACAGCTTCCTTAATATCTGCTACATTCATTTTATCAAAAGCAGGAACACCTTCGTAAGGACCTGTCCATTTTTGTAACAAAACATTGTCGCTCATAGCTGCTGTTTCTTCATTATTTTCAGCTTGTTTCTCGTCTTTTTTGCAACTAGCAAATAGGACCACACTGCACAAGAGTACAGCTTTAATCGATTTTGAAATCATTATGTTAATTAAATTAGTTTTTAGAGCTTCGAAGATATTGAAAATTACACAGAAATTGTGTTTGTTTTTTGTTAAATACAGATGTGTGTTAATCTGTTACTCTAGAATTTCTACTTTTCGAATGTATACATTTTTAAGAGGCCAATCACCGTTATCTGTCTCAACTTTTGCAATTTTATCACAAACATCTATACCACGAACAACTTTACCAAAGATCGTGTAGTCGCCATCCAATTGATACACATCTCTTAAGGTGATAAAAAACTCGTAAGGTGATGCTAATTTATAAGGATTGTCAATATCACTTGAAGGCATTGAAATCACTCCTCTTTCATGTTTAAAACCACGTTTAGTGTCTGTTGGTAATAGATATTTTCCAATTTGTTTTCGTTTGCGCATCACGTCTCTATCATCAGTACTTCCCGCCTGAACAATATAATTTTCTATTACTCTATAGAATTGTGTGTCAGTGAAATACCCTTGCTTAGTTAGATAGATAAAATTTGCACGATGGAACTTTGTTTCATTAAATAATACAATATCAATATTTCCAAAGTCAGTAACGATTCTTACTTTATTTTCTTTATGTTCTTTTTCATACTGAAGAAAAAATTCCATAGCGTTTTTTTCAGTAAGAATAGGGTATTTGGGTTCCGGGATATTGATGATGGTATCTTTTTTCTTTTTAGGTGGTAGAGTTTCTCTTATAACTAGTGAATCTGTAGTAATTGTATCTGTGTTTTTACGAGATTGCTTATCTTCACAATTCATAAAACAGATACAACTCACAATAAAAAAAAATCTGATCATTTTTAAAGATGGATTTCAAAACATTTATAAAATCAATACCAAAAGTAAAAAATATAGAACTTCCAGGAGAAGCATCTCAAATTAAAATGTCACCTCCTTATCGTTTGGAGTTAATGGAGCGTAATAAAATCTTAATGAAATCTGCTAGGCAAGCTGCTGTTTTAGCTTTATTTTATCCTAATGATCAAAATGAAACTCATTTAATTTTAATTTTAAGAAAAACCTATAAAGGAGTTCATTCTGCTCAAGTTGGTTTTCCTGGTGGAAAGGTCGAGGACTCAGATAATAATTTGCAAATGACTGCACTTCGTGAAACTCATGAAGAAGTAGGAGTGCCCAAGCATCAAGTTAAAGTGTTGAAACAAATGACACCAATGTATATTCCTCCTAGTAACTTTACAGTGCATCCTTTTTTTGGTGTGTCTGATTCCACACCAAATTTTATAAAACAAGACGAAGAAGTTGAAGGCCTAATCGAAGTGTCACTTCCGCATTTTTTAGAGGAATCATCAGTGATAAGCACCTCAGTTAAAACGTCTTATAAAATTGATGTTGAAGTTCCAGCATTTAAGTTGAATGGACATATTGTCTGGGGAGCTACAGCGATGATGCTTAGCGAAGTAAAAGACTTGTTAAAAAAAGTGTTGTAATTATGAGATTTCGTAAGTTTGTAGTTCTGCTTAATAACTAAACATTTAATGGGATTATTTAAAAGAAACCCTTTTGGGCATATACTTCTTGTAAAAAAATGGCTGATAAGAATCCTCGGATTATTTACTCACCGAAGGTTTAGAGGTTTTAATGAACTTCAAATTGAAGGCTCAGATATTATTAAAAATCTTCCTGATACAAATGTGCTTTTTATCTCTAATCATCAAACGTATTTTGCAGATGTTATCGCAATGTTTCATGTATTTAATGCGAGTCTTAGTGGACGATTAGATAATATTAAAAATGTTGGTTATTTATGGAATCCTAAGTTAAACATGTATTATGTAGCAGCAAAGGAAACCATGAAGTCTGGTTTACTACCTAAAATATTTGCTTATACTGGTTCTATAAGTATCGAGAGAACTTGGCGCTCTAAGGGTCAAGATGTGAATCGACAGGTGAAAATGAGTGATATTACGAGTATAAAAACAGCTTTAGATGATGGTTGGGTTGTCACTTTTCCGCAAGGAACAACTACACCATTTAAACCTATTCGTAAAGGAACTGCTCATATCATAAAACAGTACAAACCTATTGTTGTACCTATAGTTATTGACGGATTTCGACGTTCATTTGATAAAAAAGGTCTTCGTGTTAAGAAGAAAAATGTGTATCAATCTTTTGAAGTTAAAGAACCGTTACAAATTGACTATGAAAACGAGAGCATTGCTGATATTGTTGAGAAAATTGAATTTGCTATAGAGCAGCATCCTTCATTTCTAAAGGTAATTCCTCAAGATGAATTGGAAGAAAAAGAACGCCTTAATCGTGAACTTCGTGATTGGTGATTTATACTTCGAGCTTTTTTAATTCGAAGTAATTTCTATTCAATCGTTTTAAAAGAATGCCATAAATTAGCCAATAAAATAGTAGTAATATGCTAATCGCTATAACCAAACCGATTATAGTAACAATTGCAATACCAGCATAGTATTTAAACAGCTCTCCATTTGCAGTTGCAGATTCTAAAAGCGCTCTAGAGTTTTCGTCACTTTTTATTGCATAAGGCATCATGTAGGCCACACCTATAACTAATACCACCAAATTAAAAAATACATATTGTTTAACAGTCCGTCTAGTTCTTAATATGTTTTCCATTAAAATTTTGGCGTTATCAGTCGTGTTGATGGTCTTGTAATTCATATAGAATCTATAGAAAAAATAAGCGAGAACCATGTAAGAAAAAATAGATATGGCAATAAATCCAAAGTCTGTCTCTATACCTTCTAACTCTAAGTTAAATCCAGAGGCTTTCAAACCAAAAGACATAAATAACCAAAATGCAAATTCAAGGATACTAATGATAAATATCCATTTGACAATAGATGACGATTTTCGTAATATCATATTGTAAATCTCATTATATGATAATTTCGGATACGATTTATCTTCTTTTTGCCAGTCTTTTTTTAATAATTCTAATTCATCCATATGATTACGGATTTAATATTGTTCTTAATTTCTTTTTAACCCTATTCATTTTCACACGAGCATTAACTTCAGAAATACCAAGGGTTTCACTTATTTCACTGTAATTTTTGTCTTCGAGGTATAGAAACACCAACGCTTTTTCAATATCATTTAGCTGATGTACAGCTCTGTATAATAATTTTAATTGTTGTTCTTCAGTATCATCATAAGGTTCAGATTTGATTTTAAACTGAACACTTTCAAACTCTTGTGTTTTAATACTTCGTTTAGACTTTCGGTAGAGTGTAATTGCAGTATTTAAACCAACACGATACATCCAAGTACTAAACTTAGCATCACCTCGAAACTTAGGATACGCCTTCCATAACTGTATAGTTATCTCTTGAAACAAGTCATTATGCGCGTCTTGATTATTTGTATATAATCTACAGACTTTATGCACAATGTTCTGATGTTTTTCGAGTAATTCAACAAAACTATGTTCGAGTGCTTTATCCAAATTTTTATCGGTTAGTTACTTATAAGTAGTCTTTTGTTTTAAAATGTTACAATGAAATTTAAAATCTGTTTATTTTATGTATTGGCGTTCCCTTCGGTCAGGCTGTACACTGTATCTTTTGTTACCAAAAGGATGTCGTTTCCATCCTTAACGCGAGTTTAAATTCCATTTTAAAATGCCAATCACAATACAATATTGTGCTATGGCATAGGTTAGCATTATCCCAATAGAACTGAAAGTAAACGACTGATAAAATTTATCAATTGCTAAAATACTGTCAGATATCATAAATAGTATGGCGCCTATGAATACCCAATTGTAACTATTAAGATTATTCTCTTTTATTCTCAAAAAAGCAGAAGTAGACATGCTAAGTATTACAATCATATATATGATAACAGGAATTAATAACTCACCTAAACCATTTCTAAGTAAGTAAAATAAACCACAAGCATAAAGTAGCATCAATATTATAAAACGTATCGGTGTTTTGTTTTCATCTCTTTGTTTTAAAAACAGTAGAGTATACATCACATGTGCTAATAAAAAGGAGGCTAGGCCTATAATAAAATAGATTGGATTTATAGAGTCAAATAATAATGCAACATCACCAATTAGTGATAATATTAGTGCTAATATCATTAGGGTTTTGGTGGTTTTGTTTGAGGACTTACTTTGAGTTATGAAAAACACCAATAATGATAATACTATTATTGGTTTAGTGAAATAATGTAGTTTAGCTAAGTCATTGGTGCTTCCGCAAATCAACTCTACGATAAGCACAATGGCATAAATTATACTAAATCTTTTTTGAGTTTTTGTGAGCATTAAATCAATGTTTTTGTAAAAATATGCAATTCATCATTCAATATTGACAATTCAGTGCATTTGAATTTTTAAAATCTAGTAAATACTTGAAGTTTGTATCATCAATCAAAAACGAACAATTAATCACAACCACATCATGAAGAAATTATTAATCATTTTAACCACCTTAATCTCGATGTTTTCCTTTGCACAAACCACTATAAGTGGAAAAGTTATAGATATGAAAAATCAACCTATTATTGGAGCTAATGTCTATTTAGAAGGAACTTATGATGGCGCAACAACAGACGATAAAGGAGATTTCTCTTTTCAATCTACAGAAACAGGAACACAAGTGTTAATCATTTCATATTTGTCATATGAAACAAAAACAGTTGCTGGTGATGTGTCAACACTTCAAAATTTGCAAATCAAATTAAGAGAAGATGTGAACACATTAGATGCTGTGGTTATTTCTGCAGGTACGTTTGAAGCCAATGATAATAGTAAAGTTTCAGTGTTGAGTTCTTTAGATGTGGTCACTACAGCTAGCGCTGTTGGAGATTTTGTAGGAGCTTTACAAACGCTTCCTGGTACGTCTACAGTGGCTGAAGACGGTAGATTATTCGTTAGAGGAGGTGAAGCTGATGAAACACAAATATTTATTGATGGTATTCGTGTATTTACGCCATTTTCACCTACTCCTAATAACCTACCAACACGTGGTCGCTATTCACCGTTTTTATTTGATGGGATTACATTTTCAACAGGAGGTTATTCTGCCGAATATGGTAATGCATTATCAAGTGTATTATTACTTAATACAATTAATGAACCAGATCAAAACAAAACCGAAATCGGTATCATGAGTGTTGGCGGAAGAGTAGGTCATACTAAAAAATGGGAGAAGACTTCTCTTAGTGTAAACGCTACATATATTAATTTAGCGCCTTATATAGCCTTGTATCCAGATCGAAATGATTGGAAAAAGCCGTTTGAAGGTGCTCAAGGAGAAGCTGTGTTTCGACAAAAATTTGATACGGGAATGCTTAAATTCTATGCTGCCTTTGATACCACTAGTTTTGATCTAACACAAGATGACATTAATAATCCCGAAGGTGTTCGTTTTAAGTTAAGCAATAGAAATTTTTATTCTAATGCGTCTTACAGAGGAGTACTAGGAAATAATTGGTCACTAGAATCTGGTTTAAGTTATACTTTAGGTATTACAGATGTAAGTGTAAATAATTCAACAGATATTGAGAATAATGAAAATTCTTTCCATTTAAAGGCTAAGTTGAGGAAACGATTTAGCAGTCGATTTAAATTGAGTTTTGGTCTAGAGCACTTTTCCACAGATTTTGAAGAGGGAATTGGTTCAAATCAATCTTCCAATCAATATGGTTTCATAAATAATAATTCAGGAGCCTTCGTAGAATCTGATTTAATTTTTAGCAAAAATCTAGCAATCAAAGCTGGTTTAAGAGCAGATAATTACCAGCTTTCTGATAAAATAAATATATCTCCAAGAGTATCCTTAGCATATAAAACCTCTAAAAATGGACAACTATCTGTGGCTTATGGTGATTTTTTTCAAAATGTTAATGCTGGTCTTTTAAAGTTTGATACTAGTTT
>NZ_JBGCCX010000140.1:0-19799 GCF_045105015.1 Psychroserpens sp. | reverse complement strand
CAAACATTTTGTGATTAGGTATGATTTCACATCTAAATGTTTAGATAGACTTGATAAGGTTAAATCAGTATTTCTAAATAGTTTGTCGTCAACCATTAATCGTTTTAATTTGTCTGCAATAGTTTTTAATTGTTCCTTTTCCTTTGAAGATAATACAGTTTTTGTTTTAATTATTATTTCATTTCGTTTACCAAACCCTTCAATTCCTAACCAATATGTAATTAGAGCCATTCCAATAAATAAAGGATAGTGGTACCATCGGTTAAAGGCATAATTAAAAAAGAATAAATCAGTCAAAACTGTAATTATAACGAGGATTGAAAACCATCTTAAAATTTTCAGTAATCTTTTAATCCATATGGTTTTCTCTTCAATGATTTCAAAATATTCGTTCTCATTTGGATTAAGTAGTTTTTCTGCTTTAAACGTATAGTAAATAACAAGTAATGCTGAGATGATATACATTGTTGGATAATGCATCCAAACGATATAGCCATAATAACCAAGCCAAGACAAGCTTTCTCTTGTTCCATCCCAAAAGAAATTTTGTGACTTAATAAAATTACTCCAAATAAACTCTATTAAAACTGGCGAAAAATGTATCCAATCTTGTTTAATATTTAATTTAAAATTAGGAGTAACATTAGCTTTAACAAAGAAAAAAATGAGTGCGCCATAAATCCAATTATACTCGAGTAGAATATGATACCATGCGTCATAAAATCCGATATCGAAAAATTTAAGAAGTTCTACTATTAAACGATATGAGAAAAAAAATAAAACACTGGCTAAGAATCGTTTAGCAATTGCATTTATGCCTTTGCTTTTCCAAAGAATAATACCATAGATTAACCCTTGAACTGCACCTAAGGCTAATAATATTATAAGTAAAAGTTCCAATGGTTTCATCAGTATAAAGATACACAAGTCTATTTATGAAGCAATATACTTTTTATAATATGCAAGCAATTCTTCGGCTGAAGCGCCTAACCATTTTTTTATATAAATACTCCAAAAGTGATACTGAAGTTTCCAAACACCATGTTTTTTATATAGTCTTGCTGAGGTTTCAATCTTTTTGTTAATGACTGTAAATTGTTTTCTAGAATACAATTCATTAATAAGCATGTTGTCTTCATAGATGATGTAGTTTTCATCATAACCTCCAATAACTTCAAAAAGTTGTTTGGTAATAAACTGACTTTGATCACCACCTCTGCATGCTCGCCATGAAAATTGAGTGAGCCAGCTTGCTAGTCTGAGCCACCAGTGATTGCTGTCAAATTGCATTCTGAAACAACCCGCTAAATTGCCTTGTTCAACTTCAGAAATAATAGATTGATCATAATATTTTGGAGGAAATGAATCGGCATGTAAAAAATATAGAATAGAATTTTGTGCATGTTTTGCTCCGAGATTCATTTGTTTGGCTCTTCCTTTTTCTGAATGTAAAAGTGTTACGTTTTTAAACTTTTGAATACTTTTTTGGGAACCATCAGTGCTTCCGCCATCAATAACAATGATCTCTAATTGATTTGGATTTTTTGAATTTTTTGTAAGGTGAATAAGAAGTTGCTCTATGACTTCAACTTCATTTAAAACAGGAATAATAATAGAAATTCTAGTCATTCAAATCCCAGTTATAATCCAAATAACTTTTTTTGGCTTTATCTGAAATTTTAATATCGGAATTTTGGTTTAAAAAATCAATCATACTTCCGTTGGTCTTAAAATCTTTAGCAAACCATTTAAATATTTTCGAGAGTTTTATGTTATTTACAGAAAGCTCATTTTTTGAAGTGTCTGAAAGGAATTCTTTAGTTGCAACAGTAAGTTGCGTTTCTAAATCGAATGCTGTAAAAGCTGTGTTCTTAAGCTTAGGACAAGATACAGAGGCACATACAATAGCAAAATGAATTCTTGGTTCGTCCATCTTACGAAGGATTTGATGTTCAATATCATTAAGCGTATACCATTTTGAATCTATTTTCCACAAGCGTTGATCCCATGGTTCTTTTATGTCTTTGATGCTTTGTAAAGGGTAATTTCTTAAAATTAAATCTATTGTAAATGCATTATAAGCATTAATCCAATAAGCCAATTTATCATTCCGAGTCCATAAATTATTTGGAGCATTATTTTGAAGATGTTCTATGTAAGCATAAAATTTTACGCTGTCAGACTTGAATCCTTTATAGTTAACATTGCCATTCACAGAAACGTGTTTTTGTAAAAGTTCATTCCAAGAATTATGACTAATGTTTTCAATAGGTTCTTCGGGAATTTCTATTGTTTCCGTTATTATTTCTTCTGAATTAGGATTAACAGGTTCAGCTACAATTTCTTTTTCTTCTGTTTGTTCTATTGTTGGCTCAGTATCAGGTTCAATTTCAGTAGTGTTGATCTGTTCTTCGGTTTTAGGTGTTGCTCCCTCTGAAGTATTAACAACCTGTTTAGTGCTTCCACAGGACGCTAATAATAGAATAGTTATTAATAAAGAAATTTGTTTAATTGACATTTACTTTTTGCTTAAAGGATATAACTCCTGACTAATAAAACCTTTTGGGAAATGTTCGTCACCTTCAAAACCTAATTCAATATCTTTTCCGCTATGCGGAACATAACTCGTTTTAAAAAGGTAATCCCAAATACTTAAAGTTAGTCCGTAATTAACACCAAACCTAACATGATTTGGTAGTTCTTTAGCATGATGCCAAATATGCATCTTCGGATTGTTGAATACATATTTTAAAAAACCATAATCCCAGCCCAGATTAGCATGATTTAAATGTCCGATAGCAATGGCAAAGAAATAAACAATGGCCACATCTTGTGCATTGTAATTTGCAATTAGAGCAAGCGGAACATAAAGCAATGATTTATAAACAACAGGTTCCACCCAATGGTAACGTAAATGCGCTGCAAATCCCATTTGTTTCACACTATGATGTACTTTATGAAAGTTCCAGAGCCAAGGCAAACGATGGAGTAAGCGATGTGTATTCCATTGCACAAAATCACTTACTATAAAGAAAATAAGTAAACCAAGCCATTTGGGTAAATCATCTGCATTGAAAAGTTGAAGATTTGAAAGAGACAAACCAATAAAGCCTAGAATATCATTCAAAAATTCAGCAGCTGTATTTGATAATGCAATGAGCACAATTAAATTCAACAGGAAAAAATTAAAAAACATATAGAAAGTGTCTAACCAAAAATCTTTTCTAAACAACGCTTGATTTTTTCGCCATGGAAATGCAATTTCTAGAATCCAAACTAATAACGAAATAGCAATTAATCCGTAGAAATAGTTATTCCAATTATTTTGAAATAATAACTCTTGTTTGAGATAATTCCAGTAGCCGGAATAAGAGTTTTTAATAATATCTAGATACTTTTCCATAGACCTTAAAGATACGTTTTTTAAAAAAAATATCGATCTCATGTAACCTTTTTGTAAATTAAAGGTCTTCATACCAAACAACCATAAAAATAGAATTGAAAACACTATCCGACGAAGAACTAATGCTCGATGTCTCTCGAGGAAATTTGGATGCTATGGCTCATATTTTTGAGCGCTATAACAAACGGTTGTTTAATTTTTATTTCCAAATGATAAGAGATAAGGATATTTGTGAAGACATGACTCAAACCGTATTTTACAAAGTTATGCGCTACAGAACATCATATAAGGGTGGACAATTTGTGTCTTGGATTTTTAAAATAGCAAGAAATGTGTTTTCAGATCATTATCAAAAGTCTAAAAAGACCTTAAATAATACAGATTTAGATTTAGTCGCTCATAAAAATGAAGAAAGTAAAATTGAAAAAAATGATGATTTAGCTCACTTGTATCAAGCCTTAAAAGTGCTAAATCAAGAAGATAAAGAATTGATAATCTTAAATAGATTACAAGGTATAAAATATGATAAGTTAGCTGAAATAGTAGGAAGTAGTGAAGGAGCAGTTAAAGTAAAAGTACATCGTATTATAAAAAAATTGAAAACAGTTTATTTCGAAACCATATGATCATGGATTGTAAAAATATTGAACAGTATATAGTAGATTACTTAGACAAGCAATTATCTGAGGAAAAATCACAAAACATTAAAAAACACATAGACTCTTGCCATAATTGCAAAACAATATATGATGAAACGAAAGCGCTTTTTTTAGCTTTTGATAGTGTTGAAGAAGAAGTGCCTAGTGATGATTTAAGAACAGGGTTTTATAAACTTTTGGAGGAAGAGAAGCAATTGAATAAAGATAATGTTGTTCAACTTATATCACATAAAAAAGAATTCCCTTGGAAGCAAGCATTTCAAATTGCAGCTTCAATTATATTGATGTTTGGAGGTTATTTCTTTGGAAGCCATACTTCAAAACAGTCTGCAATTCAAGAAATTTCTGCATTGCAACAAGAAACAATTGAATTACGTGAAGATATGATGTTAGCCATGATTGAAAATCAATCACCAAGTAAACGTATACAGGCCGTAAATTTTACAGAAAACTTTGTTAAACCAGACACCAAAATATTAGAAGCTTTAATAGGACGTATGCAATATGATGGAAATATGAATGTGCGATTAGCTGCAGCAGAAGCATTATCAGAATTTCCAGAATCTACTGTTGTGAAAGATGCCTTTATTGAAGCCCTAACAACCCAGAAAGACCCAAGCTTACAAATAGCGATTATTCAATTTTTGGTAAAAATCCAGGAGAAACGCGCGATTGCTCCTATGCAACAATTATTAGAGCATGAGGATACACCAAGTTTTGTTAAAGAGCATGTAAACAGTGGTATTTCGCAAATTATTTAATAAAAATCAATACAATGAAACATAATACATCAAAAAAACGAACAGGAATTATATTAAATATACTAGCAATATTTTGCTTTATATTTTCAAATGCTCAAGACGATTATACTAAGAGCTTAAAAGGAATTACTAAGGTTCAAATTGAAACAGGAACTACTATTAAGGTAATTGCTGGAACAGGTAATGAACTAAAGTTTAGTAAATATGAACATGACGAGCATGATCATGATCATGAAAATTGTGACCATGAACACAATGCTGAGTGTTATGATTGCGATAAGAATGATGATCGTTCTAAAGGCCTTAAAGCAGTCTACTCTGGAGGCGTTGATAATACTGGGTTTGGGATGTCAATTAGTCAAGAAGGAAGTGTGCTAAAGATTAAGGATTTAAAATCATGGATGCAACGCAATGGCCTTCAAATCACACTGCCTAAAACCATGGATCTTCACATTGATGCAGGAAATATGGGAAGAGCTATTATTGTTGGATTTTCTTCAGAAATTGAAGTCAATACAAATGTAGGAAGTATTTCTCTTCAAGACGTTACAGGACCAATTACTGCTCATTCCAGTACTGGGACAATTGAGGTAGATTTTTCAAGTGTGAGTCAAACATCTCCAATCACTTTGAACAGTTCTACAGGAGCTGTTGATGTATCACTTCCAACAAATACTAAAGCTAATTTAGAACTGAATTCAACGATGGGAACAATTTTTACTGATTTCGATTTGCATAAACCTTCTGACGATGGAATGAAAGTCGTTGGTGCCACTCGTAAAATTGAAAGTAAACTGAATAATGGAGGTGTGAAAATAGTATTACGATCATCTACTGGAAATATATATCTCAGAAAGAAATAATTAATCAAAAAAATCAAGTAAATGAAACATCTAATCATAATTGCATTGTTAAGTGTGGTAACACTTCATGCACAACGAAATGTTGAAATCAAAGAAAGCTTATCAAAAAACCAAGATGTATATCTCGATTTTAAATTTGCTCAAGATATAAGAGTAGAACAAGGTAATAGTAACGAAATAAAAGTAACAGCTTCAGTGAATATTAATGATGGTGAAGGAGATGATGCTTTTAGTATCAAAACAGATAATTCTTCAGGACAATTAAAATTATATTCAGATTTTGGAGATTATTTTAAGAATCAATGGAAGGACAAAAGCCGAAATAATTGTAACAATACAACCGAGATTAATTACGTTGTCATTGTTCCAAAAAACATCAATTTGAAAGTAAAAAGTATTTCTGGTAGTGTATTCATGAATGCTTATGAAGGAAATTTAGTTACAGATTTGATTTCGGGAGATGTTACTATTAAAAAATATAATGGTGAATTACGTTTAAAAACAATTAGTGGAGCACTTGATGTCACAGTAAGTAAAGCCAAACTTAACGCAAAATCATTAACAGGTACTATTTATTCAGATTTAGAATTTGATGAAAGTGAGTCTGAAAAATCTTATGACAAATCACATAATAAAGTTTCAAAACAGATAAAAGGCGGAACTACGCCTTTAGAAATGGAAACTATTTCAGGAAATATTTATATTAGGAAAAGTTAATTGCCAAAATAAAGAAGGAGCTTTAAAAAAAGCTCCTTCTTTATTTTATATACTTAGTTAAGGTTGAGTCGTTTAACAGCAGCCTCCGCCATCATAATGAAATGTCGATTCACTAAAATAGATATCGTCTCTTCCTAGAGATTGTAATGCTCCTGCCGTTTTATCACAAATAGCCAAAGGTTGATTTTTCAGTAAAACGTGTCCAGCCTTATCATCAAAGTAATCATCTTCACCATAATAAATAGCAGCTTTTCCTGTGAATATACATGGTCCATCTTCTGGCATTGGATCTTTTATGGCAGCAACTTCGATAGATTCGATGTAGATTAATTCATCTGTAGGGTAATGCTTTGGATCTAAAATTCGGTAAGGTTTACGTGCTCTAATTTCAATAGTTCCAAAACCAGCATCAGTAAGCGCTTTAACGTAGTCGGCAATTGGTAAACTTCCACTTAAACACAAGGCTCTCAATCTATCATCATTTCTTAGGTCATCATTCATGGGTTGTTCACAAGTTGGATCACTCATTACTAAACGACCATGCGGTTTTAATACACGATGCATTTCTTCAATTGCCTTCTTTAAATCTTCAGCTTTGAAAATATTGAATAAGCAATTTTGAGCAGCCACATCAATGCTATTATCTTCTACTGGAAGATTCATTGCATCTCCTTTTTTTAGATCTATAAATTCAGATTTAAACCAATCGTTTTGGGCTTCAGCTTCAATGAAGTTTTTGCGAGATGCTTCAAGCATTTCATCAACCACATCAACACCAATAACACCACTTTTTTGTCTGTTGAAATAAGAAAATTGTAGTAATTCCATTCCGCCTCCAACACCAACATACAACATTTTCGGATTATTAGTTAAGTCACGAGCATGAACTGTGCTTCCACAGCCATAATTCATTTCTTGCATAATTCGAGGGATTTTCAATCCAGGTAGTTCCCAAATGGGATTCGTAGTACAACATAACCCAACATCTGGTGTTAAGGCTGCCTCTTTATATAAATCGTTAGTAGCATTTAAGTAGCTCATAGCTTATAATTCTTTAATTAATTCTTTAAATAGGGTAATCATATTAGGTTCAGCTTGTCCAGCCATTTCAATAATTTCTGCAATATCAACAGGCTTTAAATTTTCAGGATCACATTCGTCAGTTAAAACAGAAACAGCTGCTGCTTTCATATTTAAATGATTAGCGACAATTATTTCTGGAACTGTACTCATGCCAACTGCATCAGCACCAATAATTTTTAGCATTCTGTATTCAGCTCGTGTTTCCAATTGAGGCCCAACAACACTTGCATAAACACCTTCATGTAATTGAATATTATTAGCTTTAGCGATCTCTTTAAATTTTTTATTGATGTTTACGTTATAAGGCGCACTCATATCTGTAAAGCGTTCTCCTAATTCTTCAACACCTTTAAAAGCCAAAGGAGAACTGCCTTGAAGATTAATATGATCGTCGATGATCATTAATTCACCTTTTTTGAAATTCAAATTAACAGCACCTGCAGCATTGGAAACAAGTAGAGTTTTAATGCCTAATTTTTCCATGATTCTAACTGGAAAGGTTACGTCTTGTAAAGAATAGCCTTCATAGACATGGAAACGACCTTGCATAACGACAACTTTTTTGCCAGCTAAATTTCCATAAATTAATTTTCCTTTATGAAACTCTACTGTGGCCGTTGGAAAATTAGGAATGTGATTATAACTCACTTCACTTAAAATTTTAATTTCATTTGTGAGTTGTCCTAATCCAGTTCCTAAAATAATCCCGATTTCCGGATTTTCAAAACCTTTGTCTTTGAGATAATCTGTGGTTTCTGTTATGAGTTTAATCATTAAGTTGTTTGATTTTATGCTGTAATGTTTCGTTGTTTATGTAAAAGTCTGAAGCAATTAAATCTTCATAAGTGTCAATATCATTTAATGTGTCTAAAATACTAATTGAGATATTAAGTTTCTGTAACTCTTGTAACGTTTCTTTCAATAAGTTTGATTGACTCCATGGTTTGTTTTCAAAAACACAGGTATTCATTTTAGACATTCCGATGAGATAATAACCACCATCTTCTGCTGGACCAAAAACAACCTCAGAATGATCTAAAGCATCCATGCCATTTTGAATGTGTGAGGCACTAATATCAGGTAAGTCTGAACCAATCAAAACGATACGTTTGTAGCCGTCTTCAAAACCTTTTAAAAACGCATTTTTCATGCGCTCACCTAAATTTTTTCCTTGTTGAACTGCTTTATAAGTGTCTTTCCATTTAGTATCAACAATGGCTTCTGAAAAATAAATACGAATATCAGAAACGATTGTTTTGGTAGCGTTTTCAGTCACTTGAACAAGTTCTTTATACACTTCAAAAGCACCTTGATTACCAATAGTTTTAGCAAGTCGTGTTTTTACTTTTCCAAGGTTTATGTTTTTGACAAAAACAATGACTAAATCTTTACTCATGCACCTTTATTCCTTTAGTTAACCATTTACTCCATTCTTTTGAGAATACATGGACGCTATCTGTTACTTTTTTTTGAGTGTTATAAATGGAGAAGTCTTTATTTTTCCATTCAAAAATCCCACCATACAAGTTCTTTACATTTATGTATCCTACTTTCATTAGTTTACTTGCGATAATTTCAGAACGAATTCCTAAAGAACAATACACAACAATATCTTGCTCTTTATTTGGTATTTGATTTATGACTGTGTTAATATCGAAATTGTCATAGCCAACATAAATGGCATTTTTTAAATGGCTTATTTCATATTCTTGAGGTTCTCTAGCATCTAAAATTACAGCATTGGTTTTTGGCATAGCTAATTGCTCTACAGAAATATATGGAACACGTTTTGTGTTATATTTTTCAAGTAATTCAGATAAATTATCTTGAGCAAAACTACACATACTTAATAAGCATAATATGTAAAAAACTAATGATTTCATTTTATGTTACAGTACCTTGACAACTACTACCTGCACCAGCTGTGCATCCATAGCAATGTTGTGATATAACGATATTTCGACCTTCTAGTAAATCTTCATTAAATTCAGAAATGTGCTTTGCATTACTATTAACAGGTAATTCTAACATTTGATTAAAATCACAATCGTACAAAAAGCCATCCCAACTTACTGATAATGTATTTGTACACATGACACTTGAAACAGCTGTTGGATTATAAGCGTCTACTAATTGATACATATAATCTTCATAGTTTTCAGAAGCAATTAAATAATCAAGGAAGCGTGATATTGGTAAGTTTGTAATTGCAAATAGATTATGGAACTCAATTCCGAAATCATCCATTAATGCTTTTTTGAAATCTTTTTCCATAGACATCTGATCACTTGGTAAAAAAGCTCCTGAAGGATTATAGACTAGGTCTAGTCTTAAATCACTACCAGGCATACCATATCCAATAGCATTTAGTTCTTGTAAGGCTTTTATCGATTTATCAAAAACACCATCTCCTCTTTGTTTATCTGTTTTTCCTCTAGTCCAATGTGGCATGGAACTTACCACATGAACATTATGTTTTTTAAAAAACTCTGGTAAATCGTAATATTTTTTGTTTGCTCTTATGATGGTTAAATTAGATCTTACAATAAAATCTTTGATGCCAACTTTGGCTGCTTCTTCAACAAACCATCTGAAATTCGGGTTCATTTCTGGAGCGCCTCCTGTTAAATCTAATGTATGTGCTCCTGAACTTTTTATAACTTCTAAACACTGTTTCATAGTGTCTTTAGTCATAATTTCTTTTCGGTCAGGACCAGCATCAACATGACAGTGATCACAGACTTGATTACACATATATCCAACGTTTATTTGAAGGATTTCAAGTTTTTTTGCTTTTAAAGGAAATTGATTCGTTTCAGTAATTTTTGCTTTAAAAGTTGGCAATTCTCCGTTTTGAAAAATACCGTTTGATAAAATTTCTAATTGTCGATTACTATTTGCTAAATCGCTTCCTTTTTTATGTAGGGATTGGGTCTTTAATTTTGTCATCAACAATTAACCGTCTAATTTATTTACTTTATTCATCATTTGCACACCATGCACTAAAGTTGCGCCACTTTTTATAGCAGCACCAACATGAATGGCCTCCATCATTTCTTCTTTAGTAACACCTCTTTGTAGCCCGTCTTTTGTGTAAGCATCAATACAATAAGGGCATTGTTCAGTGTGCGAAACAGCTAGTGCTATGAGTGATTTTTCTCTAGCAGTTAAGGCACCTTCTTCGAAGACTTTTCCGTAGTATTCAAAAAATTTAGTTCCCAGTTCTTCACTCCATTCAGTGATTTTGCCAAATTTTCTAAGGTCAGCTGGGTCGTAATATGTTTTAGACATATTTAAAGTTTCAAAAGTTAATTTATGTATCTAAAAAAGAGATAATACGTTTTAAGTCGGTATTAATTATCAAACTTAACAGAAAATTAAGCAGAATACTAATTTATTTTTTATCACTCAAATGAAATATGGATTGCACAAAAAAATTCTTACATTTAAATTCTCTTTTTATTAGTAATGAAGAATTGGATTGAACTCTTATCGGAATTTAAAAAACAACAACAACCAGTTGCTTTGGTTACTGTAACAAAATGCTTGGGGTCAACGCCCTGTGTTGTGGGTTCACGCATGATTATAACCGATGACAAAGAGCTTTTTGGTACAATTGGAGGCGGAAAATTAGAATTTTTAGCGACTGATGAGGCTATGAAATCACTTGCTGAAAATAGAATAATTAAATCTAGTTATACCTTAGGGCCAGAGTTTGAACAATGCTGTGGTGGAAAAGTTGAATTTATGATAGAACCTATGAATCAATCTCCAGAATTATTTTTATTTGGCGCTGGACATATTGGAGTCGAAATTGCCGAAATTTTAGTAGACACTCCTTTTGATGTTAATCTAATCGATTCTCGAGACGATTGGTTTAAGAGTTTTGCATTAGATGAAACCATTAAATGTTGTCAAGTCAATATCAATGATTTTAAAACATTTAGAGATGCTGTGAAATGGGGGAAAAACTGTTATATTTTGGTGTTGACTCATGATCATTCAATCGATTTTGAAGTTGTAGCGATGGCACTTCAAAATGAAACTAAATATTTGGGTTTGATAGGAAGTAAAACTAAGCGTGTTAGATTTAATAACATGCTAATAAAAGAGATGAATATTCCAGAAGGCATGTCTAATGTGATTTGTCCTATTGGATTACCGATAGGAGGAGATACGCCTAAAGAAATAGCTATTAGTGTAGTGGCACAATTACTGGAAGTTCATTACAAAGCATGAAGAACAATAAATCTATTGTAGATAAATTAACTGCGCTTTGGGCTTTAAACGAGTCTGGTCTTGGAGGGTTTTTACATGTGTTCAATACACCTTTTACTGGATTAATAGTAGGAGGAATTGCGATTTTACTCATTAGTTTAATTGCCTATTATGCAGAAAATAAATGGAAAGCAATTTTAAAAGCGTTGCTCATTGTTTTAATTATAAAAATGGCTGTAAGTCCGTATTCGCCATTTGGAGCTTATGTTGCCGTGAGTTTTCAAGCACTTTTTGGAGCCTTATTGTTTTCAAATTTTTCATGGAAAGGTATTACATTATTGGTTTTAGGTGTGGTCACGTTTTTAGAATCTGCACTTCAGAAATTACTAATACTAACTATTGTTTACGGAACGAATCTTTGGGATGCTATTAATATTTATGGAGATTGGGTTCAGAAGAAATTAAACTTTGTGTCTGAAACGTCTACAACATCAGTTTTAGTAACTACCTATCTTTTAGTTTATGGGGTTTGTGGGATTTTAGCTGGTATTTTCATAAAAAGCTTGATTAAGATTATTGCAAATAAAAAGAAAGAGAATTTTTATTTGAAACCTGATGATTTTGAGTTGACTAAAAGCGTATCAAAAACGTCTTTTAAAACTAAAATTATTTGGACTTGGTTATTCACAGTTACTTTAATTGTTTTGGCCTTTACATTTTTTGGAGGTGATTTGTTTGGCTGGAAAATGGGAGTATACATGATGCTACGTAGTTTCTTAATTTTACTACTTTGGTATTTGATTATTGGTCCTTTTCTACTAAAACTAGTTCAAAAATTTCTTACTAAAAAGAAGTCTCATTATCAAAGTGATATCTCAGATGCAATGGATTTATTTCCGTATTTCAGAAAGATTATTACTTATACTTGGCGAGATACAAAACATTTAAAAGGGTATAAACGTTTTAAATATTTTATGGCGAATAGCATTTCTAATTGTATACATTTTAAAATTGCTACGGAATGATTTATATCCTAACAGGAGCTATCAGAACAGGAAAAACAACAGCATTACTAAATTGGGTTAAAACTAGAAACGATGTCGACGGATTGTTATGTCCTGATGGAGAAAATGGTAAGCGATATTTTCTGAAATTAAAGCTACAAGATAAATTTCCTTTAGAGACTGATTCCAAAGCTAATGATGTTATTTCAGTGGGTGATTTTTATTTCTTAAAAGCTGCTTTTGAAACGGCAAATAGATATTTGAAGACATCAGCTGAAGATGCTAATAAATACTTAGTCATCGATGAGCTGGGTAAATTAGAACTTAAAAATCAAGGCTTACATCATTCAGCGGAAACGATCATCCCAAAGTTTAAATTCAATAAAGAACAACATCTAATTTTGGTCGTTAGAGATTACTTATTAACCAAAATTATGGAACATTACAGTTTGTCAAACTATGCGATCATTAATATCAAAGACTTAAATGCATTACACTAGCTGAAAAGTGTTTCGCTTAACGCATAATAAATTGCCATTAAAGCAGAGAAAATTGCGCTTCCTAAAAAGCGCCATTTGAGTTTAAATCGATTTTGAATGATATAATTAGCAACAAAAGAAATTAAGATATTTGCTAGAAATGACCAAAAAGCAATAGTCAATAAATTCCAACCAATTGCATCTGATTGTCCAGAGAATAGTTTTATAAATAGTAAATGTCTAGCAATCCATAACGGATTAAAATACAGAATTGCTAATCCAGTTTTGGTCAAAGTAGCCTTCAAGCCTTTTAAATCTTTCGTTTTTTTTACAATCCAATCGAAGTAATTGGGAATTTCAAAAGCGTAAACTGTGGCTCCAACAATCATCATTCCTAGTAAACGATACCAAGAAAATTCATCTAATAGACATGCAGCAATTGTATCTCCAGCACTATAAATAAGTGCGCCTTTAAGAATGTTTTGTTTTTTATAATGGAGTTTGATAATAATTTATTTTTGGTAAAGACTCATGAGTACTTTTTCAGGTGTCATAGGTGCATGGAATTTTAAATCGTAATTTGGATTAAATGCTTTAATGGCATTCTGAATCGCAAAATATGCGCCAATACCATACATTAAAGGAGGTTCTCCAACAGCTTTAGATTTTAAAATAGCTAAGTGATGACCTTTAGTTTCCACAGGTATAACTTCAACAGCTTTTGGCACAGAAAATATATCAGGAATTTTATAGGTGGATAAGGCATTTGATAATAATCGTCCGTCATCATTATAAGCGATTTCTTCCATAGTCATCCAGCCGATGCCTTGTGCTAAAGCACCCTCAACTTGTCCCAGGTCTATGCCTTCGCTCATGCTTTTTCCATAGTCATGAACAATTTTCACAGAATCAAATTCATAAGTGCCACGAGTACAATCTACAGTAGTCGTTATGATTGCGGTTCCGTAAACATGATAAGCAAAAGGATGACCTTTTTCTTTCGTTTTATCAAAATGGATTTCAGGTGTGGCATAATGTGCGTTTTCTGTCAGTGCAACACGTTTTAACATCGTTTCACTGATAAGTTCTGTCCACGACATTTCTGATTTTTCACCACTAATATGAACGTGTTCATCTTTTAATTCGATGTGTTCTTCTGAAACATTTAACGCTTCAGCTGCAACAGTTTTCAATCGCTCAAGTAAAGCATTACAAGCTTTTAAAGTTGCCTTTCCGTTTAAATCAGCAGTAGAACTCGCTGCAGAAGGAGACGTGTTTGCAACTCGAGTAGTATTAGTGGTTTCAATTTTAATTTTTTCAATAGGAATCGAAAAAACATCAGCGGCAATTTGCATCATTTTGGTGTTCACACCTTGTCCCATTTCTACTGCAGCTGTGCTTATTCCAACACTGCCATCAAGATAAATATGAACCAAGGCTCGAGCATGATTCATTGGTGTATTAGTGAACGAAATACCAAATGTAATTGGCATTATTGCCAGACCTTTTTTGAAGTTTGAGTTTTGAGCGTTGAAATCATCAACTTCTTTTTCTAAACGTTTAATATCGAAAATAGATATAGCTGAATCCCAAGTGTTCTTAGCCTCTACTTTTTTAGCTATCTGACCGTAAGAAAATGAATCATTTTCATCTAATAAATTTACTTCTTGAATCGCTCTTGGAGTGACGCCAATCTCATGAGCTGCTTTGGCAATTGCAGATTCAATGACAAACATGCCTTGTGGTCCACCAAAACCTCTAAATGCTGTATTTGGAGGTAAATTTGTTTTACAACTAATAACAGTAGTTTCCACATTTGGTATATAATAACTGTTTGTGGCATGAAATAGTGTTCGTTCAGCAATAGCAGGAGATAAATCGGCTGCAGCTCCAGAATTTTGAAGAAATTCTGCTTGGTATGCTAATATTTTTAAATCTTTAGAAAGTCCGATTTTATAAGAGCTTTCATAAGGATGACGTTTTCCAGTCATTCGTAAATCGTCGTGACGATTCAAAATTAATTTCACTGACTGATTTAAATGATACGTCGCTAAAGCAGCCATAACAGCCCAAGGTGTAGCTTGGTCTTCTTTACCACCAAATCCACCACCTAAGCGAGTCACATCCACTTCAATTTTATGCATTGCAACACCAAGAACATTAGCAACCGTTTTTTGAACAGCAGTTGGTCCTTGCGTTGAAGAAGTTATTTTTATGTTGCCGTTTTCAAGAGGTTCAGCATAAGCACCTTGCGCTTCAATGTATAAGTGTTCTTGTCCGTTAGAAAAGGTTTCTCCTTCAAAAATAAAATCACAATCCTTGAATGCTTTCTCTGAATTTCCAAGACTAAAAGAACGAGGAGCATTAATAAAACTTCCTTTTGCTTTAGCTTGTTTTGCAGTTGTGATTACAGGCAGTTCTTCAATATCTATTTCAATTAAACCTCTGGCTTTCCTTGCTATAAATTCAGTTTCAGCAACAATTAAGGCAATTGGCATTCCCCAAAAATGAACCTCTTGTTCAGCAAACAAAGGTTCGTCTTTAATAATGCCTCCAATTTCATTTTCACCTGGAACATCTTTATATGTGAAAATACGTTCAACACCTTCTAAAGCTTCTGCTTTAGAATAATCGATATCTTTTATTTTTCCGTGCGCTTTTGGTGAATCAAAAACCACAGCATGAAATGTACCTTGTCTAATATTAACATCATCCACATATAAAGATTCACCTCTAACATGTGTGTATGAATCTAAATTTTTAATGCTTTGTTTTAGAGATTTTGAAACGGCATCTAATTTAGAATCAAGTGTATTATTTGAATTGTTTTTATGCATGCTCAACAAAATCATTTAAATTAAATTGCTCAGGGAATATTGATGTGAAATGCGCAAAAAATAGTTGTCTTGCCAGAAGGCGCTTATAATCATTTGTACCACGAACATCGCTTATTGGTGAAATTTCGCTTTGAAGCATATCACTAGCATCCAAAATAGTTTTAGAAGATAATGGTTTTCCAGATAAAAATTTTGAAGTATTATGCAAATACTTCGGAATTGCTGCAACTCCACCAATAGCAATATGTGCTTCTGTAATTGTATTATTAATTAATGTAATTTGAATTGCAGAATTGACACTTGCAATATCTAAATGAGTCCGTTTGCAAACCTTTTCAAAATTGAAATAAGAATTTTTTTGAGGCAGTTGGAAGTGAATGTCTTTCAATAATTCGCCTTCCTTTAAGTCATATGTTTTATAGCCTTGGTAAAAATCTTTAAATGCAAGATTTCGATCAGGACCATCTTCACTAGTAATTCCAATTTCACTATTAAGGGCTAAAAAGAATATAGTCATATCTCCAATAGGTGAAGCATTTACAAAATTACCACCTAAGGATGCCATGTTTCTAATTTGTTCTGATGACACTAACTTTAAGTGTTTTTTTAAGTTTGGAAAATAGTTATTTAATGCGTTGTGATTCCATAAATCTGAAACTGTAGAATTGGTTCCAATGGTGCAAGTTTCATCCTTGATGCTAATGCCTTTTAAATAATCTTTTTCAGCAATAAGGTGAACCTCATTATCTGCTAGATGATCTGCTTGTTGTACATATAAATCTGTACCACCAGACACAAACTTACCTTTGGGTTGGTTTCTGTCTCGAGCTTCTAAATCTGAAAGTCGCTTAGTAATGGTTTTAAAATAGTCTGGAATAAATTCGTTTTCTATTAACCAATTAAAGTTGATGTCTTGTTTTTTGTTTTTGAGATGCTCAACTGTTTGAATAGCTGCTTTTTCGATGGCTTTGTAACCTGTACATCTGCAAATGTTTCCACTAATAGCATCTAGTGCATTACTAAGATTATTTTCTGAATTAGATAATGCAAAACCAGTAAGAGCAACTACAAAACCTGGTGTGCAAAAACCACACTGAGTAGCATAATTAGCTTTCATAGCTTCCTGAGCAGTGGTTAGTTTGTTTTTTAGATTTGTGCCTTCGACAGTCACAATATGTTTTCCATGAGCATTACCCAATGGTGAAATACATGAAGTAATACTTTGATAACTCATAGTATTATCTTCTAAAGAGCCAACTAAAACAGTACATGCACCACAATCGCCTTCACGACATCCAATTTTTGTGCCTGTAAGTCGTTGTTCATAACGAACAAAATCAAGCAAAGTCATTCCTGAATGCTTTGAAGTTGTAATAGTTTTGTTATTTAAGATGAATCTTATCATCGTCTAATATTCTGTTTTGTCTTCTTTTTTAGTCCACTCTTGAAATGGTTTTAACGCAATGTCTCGTGCTAATTGTTCAAAAGGGATGCTTCTTTCTGTATAAGGTAGAGGGATTTCTTTATAAATGAATTCATCATCAAAGCCAATATTTGCTGCATCAACTTGATTACTTCCATAATAGACCTTTTTAGGTCTTGCCCAGTAAATGGCACCTAAACACATAGGACATGGTTCGCATGACGTATAAATTTCACAATCATCTAATTGAAAGGAATTCAAATTTTTACAAGCGTCTCTAATTGCAGTGACTTCAGCATGTGCAGTAGGGTCGTTGGTTGAGGTAACTTTATTATTTCCGCGTCCTACGATTTTTCCATCTTTTACTACAACACATCCAAAAGGACCGCCTTCATTGTTGTTCATTCCTTTAAGAGCTGCATTGACAGCTTCCTGCATAAATTTATCTTTGCACATTTTAAAAATATTTTACCGAAAAATACAAATCATTTTAAGTATATCTTAATTAGAAAACAGATTTATTTTGCAAAAATGATTAGTTTCGGATACAGCAAAATTTACTGTATGATTATTTATAACTTTATTTTCTTTGTTCTAATGGTTTTTATAGGGTATGCATTTTATAAAAAGTACTCAAAAGCAGTAAAGCCTTTTCCAAAACATTGGGACCAAATTTTGATTAAAGAAGTTGAGTTTTATAGACAGTTAAGTACAAGTAACCAATTGCGTTTTCAAAACCGAATGATGCAGTTTTTGAGTGAAATTTATATTGATAGTGTTGAAGTTGAATTAACAGAGTTAGATGAAATATTGATCGCAGCAAGTGGTGTTATTCCTGTGTTCTCATTTAATGATTGGCACTACACAACATTAAGCAGTGTTATCATTTATCCTAATCATTTTAACGAAGACTTTGAGTTTTCTCACAAGAGCCAATCTAAAAGAATTGCAGGAGTTGTTGGATCGGGTCGACTTGAAGGAAAAATGATACTATCCAGAAAAGCCTTGCATCACGGATTCAAAAATGATAATGATGGAAGAAATACTGCTATTCATGAATTTGTTCACTTAATAGATAAAATGGACGACTCAGTAGACGGTATTCCTGAAATTTTGATGAAAAACCCTAATGTTATTCCATGGTTAGATTTAATTCATAAGGAAATGAAAGCCATTTCAGAAAACGACTCTAAGTTAAGGGCTTATGGTGCAACAAATCAAGCTGAGTTTTTTGCAGTTGCTTCAGAATATTTTTTTGAAAGTCCAGAACGACTTCAAAAGAACCATCCCGAATTATACAATGCAATGTCTGAAAAATTTAAGATGAAGTAAAAGTTTAAAACCAAAAAACCCGATTCAAATGAATCGGGCTTTTAGTGGTGGTGCCTCCAGGAATCGAACCAGGGACACAAGGATTTTCAGTCCTTTGCTCTACCAACTGAGCTAAGGCACCAGTCGTTTTAAACGAGAGTGCAAATATATATGCATTTTTAGTATTACCAAAAAGAAATTTTAAAAATTTATAGTCTTTGAATTATAATAAGAGTTAGCATCTTTGTTTAGAGGCCACTAATATGTTATTTTTTGGTTAAACCGACGATAAGTTTTTTTGCATTTTGTATGTTTACAGCTTATTGATTTACAATGAATTTAATCGTAGATGTAGGTAACACCTTAGTAAAAGTAGCAGTTTTTCATAACAATGAAATGTTTGAGAAAGTGACAGTTAGGCACGACGAATTTTTGAATGCTGTACAACAAATACTTATCAAGTATCCTATTATTTCTAAAGGAATCATTTCTTCGGTCGGAAAATTAAATAGCCATCATGTTCAAAGTGTTAAAAATGAGATTCATCTATTAATACTAGATTCAGAGACCAAGCTTCCTTTCAAAAACAGTTATAAAACGCCAAAAACTCTTGGTGTTGATCGTATTGCTTTGGTCTGTGCTTCGGTTAGACAATGCTCTGATAATAATGTTTTAATTATTGATGCAGGAACATGTATAACATATGATTTTATTACTGATAAAAATGAATATCTTGGAGGTGCAATTTCACCAGGTATTAGATTGAGATATCGCAGTTTAAATAATTTAACAGCAAATCTTCCGTTATTAGAATCTAAACTTCCAAAATCACTAATAGGAAATACAACAGATAGTTCGATACATTCTGGAGTCGTATTTGGTGTTTTGAAAGAAATGGAAGGTGTTATTTACGACTACAAAGAAAAATATCCAGATTTAACAGTTATTTTAACAGGTGGTGATACCAATTTCTTGTCTAAACAATTAAAAAATGGCATATTTGCGAATTCAAATTTTCTTTTAGAAGGTTTGAATTTTATT
>NZ_JBGCCX010000139.1:0-18788 GCF_045105015.1 Psychroserpens sp. | reverse complement strand
CATTAGACCCTAAAGTTAAGACCATAAAAATCACCATATATAGACTAGCACAAATTTCTCATGTTGCTAGTTCTTTAATTAATGCAGCAAAAAACGGAAAAAAAGTAACAGTAGTTATCGAGTTGCGAGCAAGATTTGATGAGCAAGCTAATATAGATTATGCAGAACAAATGCAAACAGAAGGTGTGAATCTTCTTTTTGGTGTGGCTGGTTTGAAAGTGCATTGCAAAATGTGTGTGATTGAACGCGAAGAAGACGGTAAGTTAAAACGTTACGGATTTATTAGCACTGGAAATTTTAATGAATCTACAGCTAAAGTATATACAGACTTTACATTGTTTACTTCTAATTCAAAGATTTTAAAGGACGTCAATAAAGTATTCAACTTTTTTCAAACCAATTATTTAGTTTATAGATACAAACATATTATCACATCTCCTCATTACACTAAATTCAAACTCTTTGCTCTTATTGATAATGAGATAGAAAATGTGAAACAAGGAAAACCAGCCTTTATAAAGCTAAAACTTAATAGTATATCAAGTTATAATATGATTGATAAATTATATGAAGCAAGTAGAGCTGGTGTTAAAATTCAAATGATTGTTAGAGGAATTTGTTGTTTAATTCCAGGAATTAATGGGATGAGTGAAAATATTGAAGTCATAAGTATCGTCGATAAGTTTTTAGAACACACTAGATTATATGTCTTTTGTAACGATGACGATAATAAAGTATATATATCTTCTGCTGACTGGATGACCCGAAATATCGAAAATAGAGTAGAGGTAAGTTGCCCTATTTATCAAGATGATATTAAGCAAGAGTTACTAAATATTTTCGATATTTGTTGGAAAGACAATATAAAATCAAGAGTGATTGATGAAACACAGAGTAATCAATACCGACAAAATGATAATCCTATAGTAAGGTCGCAATTCGCACTTTACGATTATTTTAAAGATAAATTGAATTCTTAGTATGTTAAGCATAAAAAAATATGCAGCAATAGATATTGGTTCTAATGCTGTTAGACTTTTAATTTCTAGTATAGTCGAACAAAAAGGTCAACCCGTAAAATTTAAAAAAACATCTTTAGTTCGAGTTCCTATTCGTCTTGGTGCTGATGTATTTCTTAATGGCGAGATTTCTAAAGAAAATAAAAAACGAATGCTTGACACTATGACGGCATTTAAATTATTGATGAAATCTCACAAAATTGTGAAATATAAAGCTTGTGCAACTTCAGCAATGCGAGAAGCTGATAATGGTAAAGACATGGTAAAGCTTATTTCTGAAAATGCAAAAATAGACATTGATATAATTAACGGTGAAGAAGAAGCTGCCATTATTGCTGCAACAGATTTACATTCTTATATTAAGGAGGATAAGACTTACTTGTATGTTGATGTAGGAGGTGGTAGTACAGAGTTTTCAGTATTTCATCACGGAAAAACAGTCGCTTCAAAATCATTTAAAATAGGAACAGTTAGACTTTTAAATGATATTGTTAAAAAGGAAATTTGGCTTGAACTTGAAGATTGGATTAAAACAAATACTAAAGGTTATGACACTTTAGATTTAATTGGTTCTGGTGGAAACATTAATAAAATATTTAAGATTTCTGGAAAATCTATGGGCAAACCACTAACATATTTTTATTTAACATCTTATTATAATAAGTTGCAGACTTACTCCTATGAAGAGCGAATTACAGAATTAGAACTTAATCAAGATAGAGCAGATGTAATAATTCCTGCAACCAGAATATACCTTTCAGCGATGAAATGGAGTGGAGCAAAAGATATTTATGTACCGAAAATCGGATTATCTGATGGTATTATAAAAAGTGTCTATTATGGCACAGTTTCAAGTGTAAACCTTTAAAAACAAGACTGTTCGACCTCTTTTTTTACAAGATGTCCATTATTTATTCATTAATTTCAATTTTCATTATATATTAGCATTCTCAAATCTATGCTGTTTTTATAGCATTATTTTGAAAATACTCAATTAGAATAGTTGAGACGATTTAAAATAAAATTTTATAAAAATGAAATCACTTTTACTTACTTTATTATTTGTTAGCGTAACGACGTTAACCTTTGCTCAAGGCACCAGCTATGGTGTAAGAGGAGCTCTAAATATTTCAAATTTAGATTTTGATCCTGATGCAGCTTTTGAAAACAAACACAGAAATGGTTTTGCTTTTGGAGGCTTTGTCGATTTTGGAATTAGTGATAATTTTTCAATTTTAACAGAATTGCAATATTCTGCTGAAGGAGGTAAAGACGAAACGTTGAGAGCAGATTATATTCAATTACCTATTATGGCACGTTTTGCTATCGGAAATAAGTTTACAGTTGGAGCTGGACCTATGGCGAGTTTAAAAACATGGGCTAATGAAGATGGTTTTACAACAATTACTTTCTCTGGCGTTGGTGGTGTTGAATATATGATCACAGATGAAATATTTATTGATGCTCGTGTGCATTATGGATTAACCAATATTCTTGATGAGGATTTAACCGATCTTGAAGCTCAAAACACGACGTTCCAGTTTGGAGTGGGTATAAAGATATAAGAACTAAATACTTAAAAAAAAGCCTCAGTTTCTACTGAGGCTTTTTTTATTGCTTTATAAATTTAATAGTTTGTTTCTGGTTGGCGCTATTAGTAAAACGAATAAAATACAATCCAGAATTTAAGCCTTCGACACTAATATATTCTGAACTAAGCCTAGCTTCTTGCACTAATTTTCCTTCTAAAGTGTATAATGTGTAGAATAATTTATTTTCATTAGCATTCAGAAGTAATTCTAATTTATCGATAACAGGATTGTTTTTTAAAGATATATTTAAAGTATTAAAGTCATTCTCAGAAACTGAAAGAGGTTCATCACCAAATATTAATTTACCACCTAATAAATCAGTCATGCTCAAGGTAGAACCGTTATTTGTGATTTCAAACTCAGAAAAATTATTTGTTGGATCACCAAGAGTAATGAAATACTCGTCCTCATAACTAGATTGACAAAAGCCTAATGTTGGTGAGAAATCAAATAATTTTATGTTATTACCATTATTTAAAGTGACTTCATAATCACTCATAAAAGAATTACATTCACCTTCACCAAAAGCAATTCCTTTGAATGTAATAGGATTTATGTCGTTTGTGATTGTTAGTGACGGACTTTCAGAGCCAGGGATTTGAATCACTGGATTACCAGGAATTTCAATTCGTGATAAATACCAAGTTCTATTTAATATTTCAGGATTTGGACTTCTTCCATACACTGCTAAATTTCCATTGAGAGGATTAGTAATGGTTAAAATTTGATCTTCATTATTACCAATAATCGTGTATGATAAATTAAATGGAATATCTTGTCCTGGATTTAAAAATGAATAAAAATATAAATCTTCAAAAATAACACCAGGCGTGAATGTGCACTCTGCTAATGTGAAATTGAGATCATTAAATATTAATTCATTGTCATCAAAATCTGTTAATCCTTCAAATGCATTACAAGAACCAAATCCATTGAATGAAAGTTGGTTTTCACCACCATCAAATTGACTGATATCAAGTAAAAATAAACTTTCATTATTATAGTTATTTGTATAGATTGAATTATCTATTTCGAAATAATCTAGATACCATTCACCAAGTAAATCGTTCTGTGCAATGCTAAAAGAAGTAAATAATAGGAAGAATATTAAGTATAATTGTTTCATATCAAGTAGACAATTTTATATTATAAATTATCCATGAATTGTTTCGCGAGTCCCTAGGTCTTTCATGATATCTGCCTCATAATCAAGTAGCTGCTGCCATTTCGTGTCAACCTCTTTTCGGTCGCCATATTGCCTGGCAAATCCCAAAAACATGGTATAATGATTGGCTTCACTAACCATTAGTTTTCTGTAAAATTCAGCAAGCTCTTTGTCTTCTAATTCTTCAGAAAGCAATCTGAAGCGTTCACAACTTCTAGCTTCAATCAATGCAGCATACAATAAACGATGGACCAGTTGTGTAGTCCGGCTTCCTCCTTTAGGGAAGAATTTCAGTAACTGTATGACATATTCATCTTTTCGATCTCTGCCTAGAGTCCAACCATTAGCTAATATTTTATCATGAACCATTTTAAAATGACTAATTTCCTCTTTTACAAGTGCAATCATTTCTTGAACTAATTCGGTATACTCAGGAAAACTAACAATCAAAGAAATAGCAGTACTCGTTGCTTTTTGTTCACAATAGGCATGGTCTGTTAAGATTTCTTCAATGTTTTTTTCAACAATATTAACCCAACGCGGATCAGTTGGTAATTTTAAGCCTAGCATATTAACTGTGTTCTTCTATTAAATGTAATTCTTGTTTGCCTTTTGCATCCACAACTAATTCATATAGTTTGTGACTGCTATTTTTAGGGTTTATGATGGAAATTCCTAAATTAATTTCATTTGCATTAGATGTTTCTTGGTTTACCCATACATGTTCTAAGGTAGCATCATCCCAAAAGTTAGATTGGGATGTGTCTTTAAAATCTTTTGCATTTATAGTCGTTTTGAATATATTTTTTGAAGCTACAGCAATTTGTATTTCAGATTCAAATACGCGATGGTAATTTAGTATTGTTTTTGTCTGACTTTTTTCAGAACTCACAAGTATTTGTGAATCCATTTTTGCATAATTTTTTATACTGACTTTAAAAGTATTTGAAATAATAGTGTCTGTTTTTACTTCTGTATAAGCTTCAGGATAATAAGTGACAATATCTAAACTCGTTTGTTTTTTATTGAATTCGGAAATAGAATTTTGAAGATTTTCTCTAGCGCTTCCTCGTCTGTCACAATTATAAAAAGCGATGGCAATTAAAACTATTATAAGTATTTGTTCTTTCATGTAATAAAAATAATGAAAAATTAGCTGATGTCTAAGCCGAAAGTTTTTCTAAGTAATTCAATATTAGGGTTCTTTTCTTTTAGCTTTTCATATTTTTCTAATGTAGTAAATGCATACTTTTTAGAAACTTCTTCGTCAACATTTATGTCTAACTTTAAATCGTAATTCTTTAAATTCTTTCGAAGGTATTCCATCAAAGGATATTGAGCACGTTCTAATTCTACTTTAAGCGTGCTATTTGGAAATGTGATTTTAATATCTGTATTTACAAGTTTCGGGATATCCATTTCTAAAATAGAAGCCATAATTTTCTCACCTTTTTTGTGAAGTAATTGTACGTAAGAATTCCAAGCTTCTAAAAAGGCATCATGTGAAACCTCTTCTTTTGGCAAATCTTCAACATCAATAACAACTTCCATTTGTTTAATAAGATGCTCTTTTTTAGCTTTAATACTTTTTAGAGACAATCCAGATGTTCTATTGTCCTTTTTTAAATCGATTATGGGAGTTGGTGTATTTGTAAAAGCTTCAGTATCAACTTGATGTTTTGAAGCATCAACATTTTGATTTTCCTTAATTACATTGGAATCCTCAGGCTTTGAAATAACCTTTTTAATTGGTACATTAACAGGAATAGGAGTAATGCCTTTAGATTTAAAGTATGATGGAGGAATTATGTAATGTTTGCTATTTTTTTTTTTCTCCATCAAAAGTGATAGAGGCTAATTGCATAAGGCAAAGTTCAACAAGTAAGCGTTGATTCCGACTGCTTTTATACTTAAGATCACATTCATTAGCGAGTTCAATGCCTTTAACAAGGAAACTATGACTTGCTTTCTTTGATTGCTCCTGATACTTAAGCTTCGTATCGTCGCCAACTTCTAGTAATTCTAAGGTTTGTTCATTTTGACAGACGAGTAAATCCCTAAAATGAGAAGCTAAACCTGCAATATAATGATGCCCATCAAAACCTTTAGAAAGCGTTTCATTAAACTGAATCAATAATTCAGGAATTTTATTTTCGAGAATTAAATCCGTGCTTTTAAAATAGGTTTCGTAATCAAGAACATTTAAATTTTCTGTAACTGACTGTCGTGTTAAATTTTTACCAGAAAAACTTACTACGCGATCAAAAATCGATAAAGCATCGCGCATAGCTCCATCTGCTTTTTGAGCAATGATATGTAGTGCATCATCTTCAGCAGTAATATCTTGTTCTTGTGCAATATATTTTAAATACTCCTTTGCATCTGTAACTGTAATACGCTTGAAGTCAAATATTTGACAACGTGACAAAATCGTAGGAATAATTTTATGCTTTTCTGTTGTCGCTAAAATAAAAATACAATGTTTTGGTGGTTCTTCTAAAGTTTTTAAAAACGCATTAAAAGCCGCTTGTGATAACATGTGTACCTCATCAATAATATAGACTTTGTATTTTCCAACTTGAGGTGGAATTCTAACTTGATCGGTTAAACTTCTTATGTCATCAACAGAATTGTTAGACGCAGCATCTAATTCGAAAATGTTGAATGCAAAATCTTCATCTTCAGTTTCTGTACCATCACTGTTAATCATTTTAGCTAAAATACGTGCGCAAGTTGTTTTTCCGACACCTCGAGGACCAGTAAATAACAAAGCTTGTGCTAGATGGTTGTTTTCAATAGCATTCAATAAGGTATTAGTAATGGCTTGTTGACCAACAACGTCTTTAAACGTTTGAGGTCTATATTTACGAGCCGATACTATGAAATGTTCCATGAAAAAAACTTAGAATACAAAGTTAAAAAATCAGTCTAAATTCAGGAATTATCAGTTCTTATTTTAGTAAGAGTTATTAACAATTAATTGTACTTTTGCTATAAGTAAATCGCCTTATCGATTCTAATTTATTAGGGTAGGAAAGTCCGAACACCAAAGTGCAATCATAGTGGTTAACAGCCATCCATCGCGAGGTGAGGAAAAGTGCAACAGAAAGAATGTACAGGTTATGCTGTAGTGAAATCAGGTAAACTCTATGTGGTGCAATGTCATGTAAACTAACGCTCGAGTGTGCACGCACGATGTTAGAGGGTAGGCAGCTAAAGCTTACTGGTAACAGTAGGCGTAGATAAATGATAAGGATACTGACATGGTTTACCATTGTCTGTATACAGGATTCGGCTTATAGATTTGCTTAATTAAACAGGCTCTTTGGAATTGCTCTAAAGGGCTTTGTTTTTTGTTAACCGAATGTTTTTACAATAGGTGATGATATCTCAAATGATATCTAAATGAAGGTTATTTTGTTCAGTTTTGTTGTTTTGAGGTATTGAATACACATAGTTTTATCAAATGTCTTTTACACATCTAAAACCGGTATTCATTAATGATGATTCTGGTGTTGCGCCACTTCTACCTGATACTCTGTAGCCATGGCAAATGTTTGGATCACACAAAAAAGATCCTCCACGCTGTACTTTCTCACTAGTTTCAGTTGGTATGAAATTAGTATGACTTTTATTGTAGGAAACCTTCCAATTAGAACACCATTCCCATACATTTCCTGCCATGTCTTGGAGTCCTAATTCAGTTTCACCAAAAGCACCTACTGGTGAAGTAAGTAAATATCCATCTGCTTCGTTATTGTACAAGGGAAATATTCCTTGCCATACATTAGCTTGATATTCAGAATCATCATTTTTTAAATTATTAGTTTTCCAAGGATACATTTCATTTTTTATATTTCCGGCATTTCTTGCGGCATGCTCCCATTCAAATTCTGATGGTAGTCGTTTGCCTACCCAATTACAATATGCCGTGGCATCATTCCATGAAACTTGAGTTACTGGATGATTATTAAGCGCTTTTGGAAAATCTTTACCTTGCGGATATTCCCAATTAGCACCATCAAGCAGAAACCATTGTCCAGTTTTGAAATCGAAAACAGCAGAATTACCAAATTTTTCAGCATCAGTGATATAATGTGTTGAACGAATAAAATTTCTAAATTCTTCAACCGTTACTGGATGCTTATCCATATAAAACTCTTTGATGGTTTTATTTACAACTGGCAGTTCTGAGTTAAGTCCAGATTCTGAACCAATTTGAGTACTGCCTGAGGGAATAAGTATCATGTCTTTTGGAATATTACTATGAGACTTATATCGATATATAAACAAAATAATACCACTTATAAATATTATACCAACTGTATTAATAATAATATTATTTAATTTTTTCATCATGTTTATTACAAGAAATGTTTGTTGATAAATATCTACGAATTTAAGAATTAGTGATAAATTCTTTATTATAACTCTAAATATATCTCACACTTTTATAATGTAATATTTTACCTTTTATATTTAAAATAATTACTTTTGATTTTATTTTTTAAAACTACCTAGCAGATAACTTTGATTATGAAAAATGTGATAATTAAATTGATGGTATTCACCATAGCATTATTTATATTCAGCTGTAAGGAGGATTCAACACAAAATAATTTAAATGCTATTAAGGACAAATCAAAACCTAATATTATTTTTATTATTGCAGATGATATGTACCCATTTATGTTTAATAATACTAATGGGAATTCTTCGGAAAACAGTAAACCTAATCTCACGCCAACAATAGACCGTCTAGTTAAAGAAGGTGTTTGGTTGGAAAACATGAGAGTAGTTTCTCCTCTTTGCACTCCAAGTAGATATAATTGTTTAACTGGTACCTATGCTAGTCGAGCTACAAGTAGAGGTTTTGTCAATACTACAAAAAGAAATAATGGTCAGCGAGTAGTACAATGGAATAGCTTTATTGTTCCTGGTAGGGAAAAAACAATGGGAACATATTTTCAAGAATTGGGATATAAGACCGGATTTGTAGGCAAAAATCATGTTATCGATAGTGTGACTAAAACCGGAATAACTGTTAAGCCGAATTTTAATTCTGATCCAAGAGACCCAAAAATTAAAGAGATCTTAGAGTTAAGATACAATGCGTTACAAAATGATATAAAAGAATGTGGTTTTGATTATGCGGATGCATTATACCATAACAATCCCAATTGGTCTGGTATAAAAACTTTAACCTCTCATAATTTAGATTGGATAACAGAAAAAGGAATAGATTTTATTGAGAATAATAAGAATGAACCTTTCATGTTATATTTTGCATCAACGATTCCTCATGGTCCAAAAGGTCCTCATAAATCTTGGAGATCAGATAGAAGAATAACATCTAAGGGTATTTTAGATGAATCTCCAAATGTATTGCCTCAATATAATGGAACTTTATCTGATGAGCAGTACAAAAAAATTGAAAAAGATTCTAGTTTAGAGAGGTCAATCAGAAACTATATGTCTATCGATCAAAGACTTAAAGCTAATGGGATTGAAGGTAGAGATAGATCAAATTTATTATGGTTAGATGATAGTATTAATGCTTTGTTCGAAAAACTAGAAGAAATAGATGTTTTGGACAATACTATAGTAGTCTTTTTTAATGATCACGGACAAGAGTTAAAAGGTACTTTATACGAAGGCGGATTAAATTCTGAAGCATTTATTTGGAAAAAAGGTGGTTTCAAAGTTGGGAATACGTTAGATGTTGCAGTAAGTAATGTGGACTTTTTACCAACATTATTAGATTTAGTTGGTGACACAAAAAACGCAAAAAACTTTGATGGCTATAGTTTTAAAGCCGCTTTAGAAGGTGAAAAATATACGGAAAGAAATTCAACATATTTTGAGTTGGGATATGCTAGAGCTATCGTGAAAAATGATATTAAATATTATGCTGTGAGATATCCAGAATGGGCTTTATATCTATCCTATGAACAGCGAAAAAATATTATAGATAAATTAAATAAAGAAAAGAGTAAGTTCGGTCGTCCATTAATTACTGCAGATCCGATGGATCCATTTGGTCATTTAGTTATGGTTCCTGGTGGTGAAAAACTTGAAAGGCATGCATATTCAAAAATGCCTCATTATTTTGATTTAGACCAGATATATGATTTAAAAAACGATCCTGAAGAGAAAAATAACTTAATAAATAATCCAAGATATTTAGATATTTATCTTGAATTAAAGGAAGAATTACGAATGGAATTATTTAAACTATCTGATAATTTCAATATTGAAACTAATGAGTTTTTAGAATAGAAAATCTATTTTTGTTCTTATTTTTTTATCAAAAACTTTTCGATTGTACTAAAAAAAATGATGCTATCACATTTTAAAAAAACTAAAACAGTTGCCTCCGTAACTTTTTGAATAGGAGTAATGTTTTAAGTGAGATAAATCGGTATGTTTTGAATGTTCTACAATAAGTAAACCCTCATCATTTAATAGCTTATTTTTAAAAACTAACTCAGGGATTTTTGAAAATTCTTCAACTGTAAAATCGTAGGGAGGATCAGCAAAAATGACCGTAAACTTTTGTTGTGCTTTTTCTAAGTATTTAAAAGCATCACTTTTAATAGTTGTGATAGGCATATCAAAGTCTTCGGAAGTATCATTTATAAAGTTAATACAGCCATAATTAGCATCAACAGAAGTGATATGTTCAGTGCCACGTGATGCAAATTCGTAGCTAATATTACCAGTGCCAGCAAACAAATCTAAAACTGAAATATCATCAAAATAATAGTGGTTATTTAAAATATTAAATAACGATTCTTTAGCCATGTCTGTTGTAGGTCGTACAGGTAACTTTTTTGGAGCTGTAATTCGCCTACCTTTAAATTGTCCAGAAATGATTCGCATTAGTTAAAACTATTTAGGAGAATAAAGTTGTTATGTTTAGCCTTTGGTTGCTTTGTAGTATTAAAAGTATAGTTACAAGTAGGTTCTAGAAATTCAACAAAACGCACATATTTATAAACGATATTATATAAATCATCATCATTATCAATGTCTCCACAAAGGTTGATCTTTACAGTCTCAGGATTGAGTTTAAGTTGTTCAATTGTAAAGAGTATATAATATATAAAATCTTCTTTAGAATTATAATTAAAAGTATTACTGTATATAAGCTCTTTTTCTTTTGCAGCTATCATTTCAAAATGATGTTTACCAACATTTACATAAAGTTCAAGATTTTTATGTTTAGAAGAATTTTGCAAAATAGCTTCAATAAATATTGTAGATGCATGTTTGTAAACGAAGCTACCAAAAGTATCAAAAAGATAATTGTTTACATTGACAAGAGGCACGTAAACATTAACACTGTCATTAGTTGCTATAATGTCGTAGTTGATAAAATCACTTTTTAAAATTTTAGCATTAAATTTCAAATAATCTGCTAAATGATTTTCATTAAATAAAATCTTTGGAACAAGTGTAGAAAGCTCATTTTGGTAAATGCACAATACGGAATCAAACGTTTGATTAAAATCAGCATTAGACTCAATAATTGTTTGCAGATGATTGAGTAACTCAAAAGGAGTCGCTTTTTTTTCAAGATGCATGTGCTGAAGTCGCTCAATGGTATTCGTTGTGCGATTTAAAATGCAAAAAGAAAGTCCACTCAAACGAATTTGAATGGACAAGTCTTTAATAGTATTTGGTTTCAAAACCTATTCTTCTTTTTTTGTATTGTAACTTTTTGGCCAATTTCCTTTTGTGTATACCTCTGTCATTGATCCAACTTTTAGAGTTGGGCCATTAACACCATCTACAGCTACAACTTGCTTTTCTTTGTTTACTAAATTTTTATCTTGATCAAAAAGAATAATGTCTTTATCAACAGAAGCTTCAAAAACGGCGATGTTTTCTTCTGCGAGTTTCCCAGCTTCTAATTTGAATTTCCCTTCCTTTTTATCTTTAATTCCTTTCATTTTATCAAAAGGAATATTCATCATAGTTTTGTATCTATTATCGACTCCAAATAAAGAATCTTTCACAGGAACAAAACCTAAAGTATCTATTATCACGATGTCTTTAGTTGTTTCAACACCTCCAAAACGTTTGGTTAATTCTTCGTCAATTATAGTTGAATCTTTTCTTTGCGTAATTGTGAATTTTGCAGTGTCTATAAATTTAATTAAATCATCAAAATTATTTGAAAATTTACCAGTAACAGTTCTGTGAGCTAATTGAGCATCTCTAATATCTTTTAAGCTCTCAATAACAGTTACATAACGCTTCTTTTTTAGTTTATTGAATTTTATTTCACCATAGACAGAATCAAAAGTTAGGTAACCTAAAAAGATAATAAGAGCCCAAAGTAAAATGTTCAGTATTGGCTTAACTTTTTTTGGTACAAATTTATCAATTAACCATACGATAGCTATCGTAAGGATTATTAAACCTACAACTGTAAGAACTGCTGTTAACATAGTTTAGTTTATTTATTAGTTATTTTTAGTAATGACACTACGCAAATCTACAATTTTTTTTTGTTCGCAAAAAGCCTTAGAAACAAAAAAGAATTAAAAGTGTAAGATATAAAAATTGTTTCATATAAATTAAATTTTGAAAAGCATTTTAGGTCAGCTCATATTTAGTTTTATCTTGCATATAAAACGACACTCATATACTATTGAATGACATCATCAGATTTTTATAAACTACTGAAACAAAAGTTTCCTTTCCATCCTACAACTAAACAGTTAATTGTTTTAGAGCAATTATCTCAGTTTGTTTATAGTGATGAAGCTAATGGTTTATACCTTCTGAAAGGGTTTGCAGGTACAGGGAAAACTAGTATTATTGGTACTTTAGTGTCAAATTTATGGGAAACAAAACGTAGCGCAGTCTTGATGGCTCCAACTGGTCGTGCAGCCAAAGTGATTTCAAATTATTCAAAAAAAGAGGCATTTACAATTCACAAAAAAATATATTTTCCCAAAAAAGATAAAGGAGGTGGAGTTAAATTTGTATTACAGCCAAACAAGCATAGAAATACAATTTTCATTGTTGATGAAGCATCTATGATTCCTGATACTCCGGCAGACTCCAAACTTTTTGAGAATGGGTCGTTGCTAGATGACTTGATGCAATATGTATATTCTGGTCATAAATGTAAACTATTGTTAATTGGTGATAAAGCTCAATTACCACCTGTAAAATCTGATTTAAGTCCAGCTTTAAATTCACATATCCTTGGGATGAATTACAATAAAAATGTAATTAGTATTGAATTAGATGAAGTCGTACGACAAGAGCAAGATTCTGGTATTTTGGAAAATGCAACTCGTCTAAGAGAGGTCTTGGATAATGAATTTTATGAATCTTTTAAATTTAATGTTGAAGGATTTAAAGATATTATTCGTTTGATTGATGGGCATGAAATTATGGATGCTATTAGCGACTCTTACAACCAAAAAGGTCATGAAGAAACAGCAATTATTGTTAGGAGTAATAAAAGAGCTAACCTTTACAATCAGCAAATCCGAAATCGGATACTTTTTAACGAAAATGAATTAACTGTTGGAGATTTCTTAATGGTTGTTAAAAATAATTACTTTTGGATTAAACCTACTACTGAGGCTGGATTTATTGCAAATGGTGATATCATTCAGGTGTTAGAAATTTTTTCAATTACTGAATTGTATGGATTTCGCTTCGCAGAAGTCAAAGTACAAATGGTAGATTATCCCAAAATGAGACCTTTTGAAACCGTTCTGTTATTAGATACTATCGAAGCAGAAACACCATCATTGCCTTACGAAGAGAGTAATAGGTTATATCAAGAAGTGCAAAAAGATTACGAAGACGAATCTTCTAATTATAGAAAGTTTCTAAAAATAAAAGGGAATAGACATTTTAATGCCTTACAAGTTAAATTTTCTTATGCAATCACTTGTCATAAGTCACAAGGAGGACAATGGGATACTATTTTCGTAGAGCAACCATATTTGCCAAATGGGATTGATAAAGACTATCTAAGATGGTTATATACAGCATTAACTAGAGCCAAAGAAAAATTGTATCTTATTGGCTTTAAAGACGAGTTTTTTGAAAACATCTAACAATGACAACCGAAACTATTATTAGTATTTTTTTAGGTATCGGACTTTCAGCTTCTGTTGGGTTTCGAGTATTTGTGCCTTTATTTGCATTAAGCTTAGCAGCATATTTTAATGTTTGGGAGTTAAATGAATCTTGGGAATGGATAGGAAGCTTGACTGCGGTTATTACACTTGGTGTTGCTACTTTAGTAGAAGTATTTGCCTACTACATTCCTTATATTGATAATGCCTTAGATTCCATTGCAATACCTTTAGCTGCTATTGCAGGAACTGCTGTCATGGTATCTACTGTCGCAGATTTAAGTCCAGTAATAACCTGGGCTTTAGCTATTATTGCAGGAGGAGGTACAGCAGCAGCTGTTGCAGGAAGTTCAGGAGCCACTAGGTTAGCATCTACAGCGACAACAGGTGGTATTGCAAACCCTGTCGTTTCAACAATAGAAACCGGTACTTCTGTTGTAGTATCCATTTTATCTGTTTTTGCGCCAATCATAGCTTTTGTATTAGTAATTATTATATTATACATCATTTTTAGGCTTTATAAAAAGATAGACCAAGTCAGCCTTAAATTCCCTTAAAAGTTTTATTTTTGAATGAATTCTTTCAATCATTTATGAAAATAATTTCAATGATACCTGCACGTTATAGTGCGTCTAGATTTCCCGGCAAACTCATGGAGAATTTGGCTGGAAAATCTGTTATTTTAAGAACATATGAAGCAACCGTTGAAACACAATTGTTTGATGATGTTTATGTAGTTACAGATAGTGAGATTATTTTTAATGAAATTAGCTCTAATGGAGGTAAAGCCATTATGAGTAAAAAAGAACATGAATCTGGAAGTGATAGAATTGCTGAAGCTGTTGAAAATCTTAATGTAGATATTGTAGTTAATGTTCAAGGTGACGAACCTTTTACAGAAAGAGAAAGCCTTGAGAAAGTTTTAAATGCATTTAAAGACGATCACAAAAAAGAGATTGATTTGGCTTCATTAATGGTAGAAATACATGATTGGGATGAAATTAGTAATCCAAATACGGTCAAAGTTATTGTAGATCAGTTTAATTTCGCACTCTATTTTTCTAGAAATCCTATTCCTTATCCAAGAGATAAAGAGGCTGGAGCTCGCTATTTTAAACATAAAGGTATTTATGCTTTTAGAAAGCAAGCACTACTTGATTTTCATAAATTACCAATGCAATTTATTGAAGCAACTGAAAAAATTGAATGCATTCGATATTTAGAATATGGTAAACGAATTAAGATGGTTGAAACTACTATTGAAGGTGTTGAAATTGACACACCTGAAGACTTAGAACGAGCAAAAAAACTTTGGAATAATTGAGTAACGATTATAAAGACATAAAAGTAATAGGGTTTGATGCCGATGATACGCTTTGGGTAAATGAAACGTATTTTAGAGATGCTGAATTAGAGTTTGCAAAGTTGTTAGCTAATTATGAAACAGCTAATAAAATTGACCAAGAGTTATTTAAAATGGAAATGAAAAATCTTCCGTTATATGGTTATGGTGTCAAAGGATTTGTATTGTCTATGGTTGAAATGGCGTTAGAATTATCTAATAATAATATTTCTAATTCAACAATTAATGCTATTTTGAACATTGGAAAGGATATGTTAAATAAGCCAGTTGAATTACTTGAAGGTGTAGAAACAACACTAAAAAATCTGTCTAAAAATTACAGATTAGTTTTAGTCACTAAAGGCGATTTGCTAGATCAAGAACGAAAGTTAGAAAAATCAGGATTAACCGATTATTTTCATCATATAGAAGTGCTTAGCGATAAGCAAGAAGCTAATTATTCTAAATTATTAAATCATTTAGATATTTTGCCTTCAGAGTTTTTAATGATTGGAAACTCATTAAAATCTGATATTTTACCTTTAGTCAATATTAAAGCTAAAGCAATTCATATCCCTTTTCATACCACTTGGTTACACGAAGAAGTAAGTGACGATGAAAGAAAAAATAAGCCATACAAAACAGTACATAGTTTACTTGATGTTATTCAAGTATTAAACTAAAAATTAAAGCACAGCTTTATTTAAGAAATAAAACGAATGAGCTATAAAAATTATCCAATGGTGTCCAGAGTTGTTTTTGGACGAGGCAGTTTTAATCAATTAGGCGATATTATTGCGCCTAAACGTTTAAACATAAAAGCGCCATTTATTTTTTTGGTTGATGATGTATTCAAAGGGAATCCTTGGTTAACCTCGAGAATTCCTCTTGCATATAATGATCAATTACTTTACATATCAGCAGATGAAGAGCCTAAAACATCACAAGTTGATGAACTAGTAGAACAAATTATTTTATCTCATAAAGATCGTCCATCAGGTATTATTGGAATTGGAGGAGGAACAATTTTAGATCTAGCTAAAGCAGTATCTATTCTGCTAACTAATGAAGGTGAAGCAAAAAATTACCAAGGCTGGGATTTAGTAAAAACACCTGCCATTTACCATGTAGGAATTCCTACTATATCAGGAACTGGAGCAGAAGTTTCAAGAACAACTGTACTTACAGGTCCTCAAAAAAAATTAGGTATCAATTCAGATCATACACCATTTGATCAGGTAATTTTAGATCCAGAATTAACTAAAGATGTACCTAAAGATCAATGGTTCTATACAGGAATGGATTGTTTTATTCATTGTATTGAATCTTTAAATGGAACATATCTAAATGCTTTTAGTCAGAGTTATGGCGAAAAAGCATATCAACTGTGTCTTGAAATTTTTACTGAAGATCATTTGTCTGAAAATGATTCTCAAGATAAACTCATGATGGCATCTTGGCATGGAGGAATGAGTATCGCATATTCTCAAGTAGGCGTTGCTCATGCTATGAGTTACGGATTGTCATATTTATTAGGAACAAAACATGGTATTGGAAACTGTATTGTGTTTGATCATTTAGAAGAATTTTATCCAGATGGTGTTGCTTTATTCAAACAAATGAAACAAAAGCATAATATTAAGCTGCCACAAGGTTTGTGCGCGCATTTAAGTGATGAAGAGTTTGATATTATGATTAATGTAGCATTAAGTTTAGAGCCTCTGTGGATAAATGCTGTTGGAAAAAATTGGAAACAATTAATTACAAGAGAAAAGCTCAAAGGATTATATCAAAAGATGTAATATGCGTTGGCTATCTAAATTTATCTATTTTAAACTTCTCGGTTGGACCATCACTGGAAACACTAATTTTTCCTCAGATGTTATAAAAAAAGCTGTTATCATTGCTCTGCCACATACGAGTTGGCATGACTTTTATATTGGAGTTTTATTACGAAGTATTACTAAAGTCAAAACCAATTTTGTAGGTAAAAAGGAATTGTTCAAATGGCCTTTTGGCTGGTATTTTAGAGCTCTTGGAGGAGCTCCTCTTGATCGTACATCAGGTCAAAATAAAGTACAAGCTATATCTAAATTATTTAAAGATAAAGACGAATTTAGATTGACTCTTGCTCCTGAAGGCACTAGAAAAAAAGTAGAGGAATGGAAAACAGGGTTTTATTACATTGCCAAAGAAGCGAATGTCCCTATCATTATGTTTACTCTTGATTTTAAAAATAAACGAAATCATATATCTGAACCATTTTACCCGACTGATGATTTTGAAGCAGATTTTAAATTCATGAAAGCGTTCTACAAAGGTGTTGTAGGGAAAAAACCTGAATATTCTTAATTTTTTTGAACACTAAGATTTCATTAATCGATGTTTTTGTTTTTTAGTCTAAAAGCTAATAATTAATTAGTAGAATGGCATAAAGTTTGATTTCTTTACAGTATACCAATACTGAAACATAAAGTAAACGTTTAAGTCCCTAAAAAGAAACAATATTGGTGATAAATAAAAGCTAACTTATTAGATTAAGTTAGCTTTGTTTTTTTTCATATTTATCTAATAGCCTGTTGGTTTGTGCTTTTAATTTGTTTCTAAAATACTTAGTGTTTCCCATCACAAACCCTTTTAATCCAAGAGCTTGCTTTGACCATCGATACAAATTGAAAGAATCAGTATGCTTAATGATTTTTCCATCTTTAAATTCAAAACGGGCTTCAATGATGTTATGAACTTTTCTACCTGTTTTACTAAACGTATAAAAGGCTTCCCACGACGCAGAACTTTCGTATTCAGAAACATTAATGTTTGAAAATGTTACTTGAAAGTCTTTATTCTTTTGAGATTCACAAAGCATGCGCCACATGTTTTTTGCACGATTACCTTTTAAAACTCCAAAAGCTGGATCCTTAAAAACTATATCCTCATGATAAAAAGACACCATACTTTCAGCATCTAAATTTTTAAATGCATTGTAAAATTTTTCAATGACGTGTTCCATACTTCTTTGTTGAAATCAAGTTAAAGAATTATTATAGTATTCAAAAGCTTCAATGATAAGTTCGTTAGTTACTAAACAATTAATTTTAGGTTGTCCAATAGCTTCTAATAGCACAAAATTGATATTGCCATGCTCATTTTTCTTATCGTATTTTAAAAGCTCAATAATTGGGTCATAATCCTCATTATTAAAACGAACTGGTTTATAAATATTATTAATAGCGTCTGTAATGAAATTAAGATCTGTTTCTGAGAATCTCAATGATTTGGAAGATATATAACACTCTAGAATCATTCCTATTGCAATAGCTTCACCATGTAGTAGTTCTGATTTATTTTCAGATTCTAAGAAATACGATTCTACGGCATGACCAAGTGTGTGTCCGAAATTAAGATGTTTTCTAACACCTTGTTCATTTGGATCTTCCATGACAATATTTTTCTTAATAATCACAGAATCAAAAATCAAATTGTCTAAGTCATTTAGCGTTAGCTTTGATAAATCAGTTAAGGTTTCAAAATAACCTCTATCCTTTATGAGTCCGTGTT
>NZ_JBGCCX010000138.1:0-8849 GCF_045105015.1 Psychroserpens sp. | reverse complement strand
ACCTGTGATGGCTCTCCTGAATTCACATTAGTAGAATCTGACAAATCAGAAAGAGGCACAGAAATCGTACTTCATATTGCTGAAGATTCTACGGAATTCCTAGAAGAAGGTCGCATTAGTGAATTATTATTAAAGTACAATAAGTTCATCCATAATCCGATTAATTATGGAACAAAGGAAATGACTGATCCTGAATTCATTCAAAAAACGACAACTGATGCTAAAGGTAAAGAAACAACAGAGCCTCACAAACAAATCACAGTTGATAACATTATAAATAACCCTAATCCTGCTTGGACGAAACAACCAACAGAATTAAAAGATGAAGATTACAAAGGGTTTTACAGGGAACTGTATCCAATGCAGTTTGAAGAACCTTTATTCAATATCCATTTAAATGTTGACTATCCGTTTAATCTTACAGGAATCTTGTATTTCCCGAAGATGACAAACGATTTAAATATTCAAAAGGATAAAATTCAGTTGTACCAAAATCAGGTATTTGTAACAGACAACGTAGAAGGTATTGTACCAGAATTCTTAACCATGTTAAGAGGTGTTATTGATTCGCCAGACATTCCTTTAAATGTGTCACGCAGTTATTTACAAGCTGATGGTGCAGTAAAGAAAATTTCGTCTTACATCACTCGTAAAGTTGCAGACAAACTAAAATCGTTGTTTAATAGCAACAGAGAAGATTTTGAAGCAAAATGGGATGATATCAAAATCGTCATTGAATACGGAATGCTTTCCGAAGAAAAATTCTTTGAAAAAGCAGATGCTTTTGCTTTATATCCAACTGTAGATGGTAAGTTTTATACTTATGAAGAACTTTACAATAAGATCAAAGCAAAACAAACTAACAAAGACGACAAACTTGTTATTTTATACGCTTCAGATAAAGACACGCAACATTCATACATCGAATCGGCAAAAGCCAAAGGTTATGAAGTATTACTATTAGATTCTCCAATTGTTTCGCATTTAATTCAGAAGTTGGAAACCACTAAAGAGAATATTTCGTTTGCTCGTGTTGATGGAGATCATATTGATAATTTAATCAAGAAAGATGACACGACTATTTCTAAATTATCTGAAGAAGAGAAAACTACTTTAGATGAATTGCTAAAGGAAATTATTCCTGCTGAAAAATTCTCAGTACAATTAGAAGCTATGGATAGCGATGCTTCACCATTCATCATTACGCAGCCTGAATTTATGCGTCGTATGAAAGAGATGCAACAAACTGGTGGAGGCGGAATGAATATGTTTGGTAACATGCCAGATATGCATAATCTTATCGTGAACACCAATTCAGAATTGGTGAGTGACATTCTTAACACTAAAACTAAAAAGAAGCAAGAGCGCTTAATCAATCAGAGTTTAGATTTAGCACGCTTATCTCAAGGTTTACTTAAAGGTGAAGAACTGACAAACTTTATAAAGCGTAGTTACGACATGATTAAGTAATCTCTATTACTTAAATAATAAAAAACCACTTTGTTAATTCAAGGTGGTTTTTTATTTACGCTATTCCAAGTTTATCTTTCACTCATCAAAAAGCATCGTTCACTAAGTCTCTATTTTTTATACTGCCATTGAACTCTAAGTTTGACTCATAATAACACTAAACTCAATTATTATGAAACATCAATTTAACTTAGACATTAAAACGCCTTGCTCAGAAGATTTCAATGAATTCACACCAACTTCAAAAGGTGGTTTTTGCAAATCTTGCACAAAAGAAGTAATAGATTTTACAAGCATGAACTCTGAAAAGATTGCTACTTATTTTCAAAATAAAAACAACTTAAACACATGTGGAAGATTTAATAGTGAGCAGTTAAAAAATTACGAATTCCAACCAAAACGTAACAGTAAATTTAGTTTTTTAGGAGGTATAGGTTTAGCATGTTTAACCCTATTCTCTTTTGGCACGCTACAAGCTCAAAACACGGAAAGCAAAACAAAAAACAAAGACAACAAGCCTTCGAAATCGACAATTCAAAACAATGAAAAAAACATTCAAGTAAAAGGTCATGTTACATCGGGTGAAGATGGCTTACCACTTCCAGGAGTTAATATTGTTTTAGAAGGCACAGAAATAGGAATTCAATCAGATTTTGATGGGTATTTTGAATTCCCTGAAAAACTTAAAAAAGGTGATGTCTTGATTTTTAGCTTTATAAGTTTAGAATCTCAGAAAGTGATTATTCATGATGAAAATTCAACTTCAAACGTCGTTTTAAAAATAGATATGGAATTTACTCGCTGTATCGTTATGGGAAAAGTAGCTTCAAAAAAGGTGTACTCATCTAAGAAAAACAAAAAATAGTTAATTGTTGAATTATGAAAAATGCTATTCTTTTTTTTCTTTTTATATCTCTTGCATCATTTGGGCAACAATCAGATTTTAAATCTATTGACTTTACAAGAGCTGATAATATTGCGCTACTAAATGCAGAAGCTGATTTAGATAATTTGCCAATTCTAGCACATCAACTTACTTCAAAACTATCTACTGATGTTGAAAAATTTAGAGCCATTTATTCTTGGGTGTGCAATAATATTTCTGGAGACCCAAATCAGCATAATACAGTAGGAAGTATGCGAAGAAAACTAAAAAATGATAGTATAGCACTCCTAAAATGGAATAAATCATTTAAAAAAATAGCATTTAAAAAACTACTTAAACAGAAAAAAACAATGTGTACTGGCTATGCGTATCTTATTAAAGAGTTATGTTTTTTATCTAATTTAGAATGTGAGATTATAGATGGATATGCAATATCTGCTGAGTCTAACACAGACAAGCTTGACACACCAAATCATTCATGGAATGCTGTTAAACTCAATAACAAATGGTATTTATCTGATGCCACTTGGTCTAGCGGTTATATGCTAGGAGGTATTCTTTTTGTAAAAGAATATAATGACGGCTACTTTCTAGCAGATCCAATTCTGTTTGCTAAAAGTCACTATCCATTGTATAAAAAATGGTTATTGAATCAAACATTAATTGAAAATGAATTCAATGCTGGTCCAATAGTATATGGCGAAACTTTCGAACATCATATTATTCCAATAGGTCCAGAACAATTAGAGACAACTATAGAAAAAAACTCTGAAATTAATTTTAGTTTTCAAACTACAAAACAGATTTCTAAAAGTGATATCGATTTAGTGAAGGTTTCAAAACATGGTCAAAAGAAACTTAAAATTTATAACATTGAAACCAATAATGGAAGGATTCAATTTAAACACCAATTCAATCGGAGAGGTCTTCACGATGTCCATTTAAGAGTTAAAAATGATATTGTTGCTACTTATACTGTAAAAGTTGAGCGTATAAAATAAATGTACTGATATAAGAAAAAAGCTTAACTTGTTACATCAATCAAGCAATATTCACATCAGTATGAAAAAGACACTTTTAACTCTCGGAATTTATATTTGTACTCTTGTACAAGTTTTTGCTCAAGCTGAAATTAAAACTCCTGATCAGATTATTGAAAGTATTTTTAATGATGGACAAACTGCAGTTGGATTGTCTGCAGCTTATTCAGTTGACGGAGAAATTCATTGGGAATCTGTAAAAGGATATGCAGATAGAAAATCAAAAAAGCCATTAAACTTCGATACTGAATTTAGAATTGCATCCATAGCTAAATCGATGACAGCAATTGCTGTAATGCAATTAGTTGAACAGGATAAAATTGACATTAACCTGCCTATCGATACTTATATTCCAGAATTTATTCAAAAAGGAAATAATAAAATTACGACTAAACATATACTGTCTCATACTTCCGGAATTAATGGCTACAAAAACAATAAAGAAGTTGAAAGCACCATCAACTATAAAACATTAATGGAAGCTTATTCTGTGTTTCAAAATCGTGACCTAAAGTTTGAACCTGGCACACAATACGCTTATACAAGTTATGGTTACGTCGTACTTGGAATATTAATAGAAAAAGTTTCTGGAATGACCTACGAATCATACATGCAAAAGCACATTTGGAATCCTGTAAACATGTCAAATACTGGTGTAGAAAAATTAACTAATAAACGAGATAATGCATCAAAGCTCTATCACAAACAAAAACAAGGAAAATTTAAAGATGCTAAAGTCAATGATTTAAGCAATCGTATTCCAGGTGGTGGTTTTTATAGTACAGTTCGTGATTTATTAAAGTTTGGTAACGCAATACTTAACCACACTTTAGTGAACGAAGAAACATTAAAACTAATGACTGAACATCATAGCTTAGCGAAAGTAAATAACAGTTATGGATTCGGATTTTATCTCTATGGACAACAACCTAATGTTGGAAGTATTCTTGGGCATAGTGGCACACAGACAGGTTGTTCATCTCAATATTTTGTAATACCAAGCCTCAAAGCCGTTATTGTAGCTATTTCTAATACTTCAGGAGCTGGTCGAGAAGTTTCTACTTTAGCAGGACAATTGATAGACAAAACTAAAAAAGAAAACTAATCGACCCTAAACATATGTTAATTAGGTGGTTTTTTCTTATTAAAAATTACAATTCAGCCAATTTTAAGTACACATATCGATGCTAATTCATTAATTAAAAGCTTTTTCGTAACTTAAAGTGTAATTAGCTTTTTTTTATAATGCATTCTGATAATTCAAAAATCAAGGAGATATTTAAGCAATTATCTTTTTCTGAAAAACAGATTAAGATTATAGAATCTGTATTCCATAAAGTTAATTTTAAGAAAGGGGATATTATTTTAAAAGCTGATGAAAAGGTAGACTATCAATATTACATCTTAGAAGGATGTTTACGTACTTACTATATCGACAAACATGGCAAAGAGCATACGGTTCAATTCGGAATTAAAGATTGGTGGATTAGTGACTACACCGCTTTTTTTTCAACTACAAATGCGTTAATGAATATCGAGGTCATTCAAGATGCTACCGCGTATCGTATATCAAGAGAGGATAAAGAATTTCTATATGCTCAAATTCCGGAAATAGAAACGTTTTTTAGAATAAAACTTGAAAGCGCTTTTGCAGCGTTTCAAAAAAGAATATTATCCAATTTATCAGAAACTGCAACTGAGCGTTATCTCAATTTTATCAAAAAATATCCAAACATTGAAAAATCAATAAAAAATTATCACATAGCTTCCTATTTAGGAATTACTACAGAAAGTCTTAGTAGAATTAGAAAAGACTTAGCAAAACAATAAATTTCTTATCATACATCAATTTTTTAAAGTGCTAACTATCTTATATTTGCATCATTATCATAACATAGATATAACCTTTATAAATCCCTATTGATTAATAGCAAAAAAAGCGCAAGTGTTACAACTTGCGCTTTTTTATTGTTTTCTACTTCAAAAAATATAACGAAATATTGTAACTCCTTTCAAATTTAGTCGTCATATGAAAAAATCGTAATTTTAGTTCATCAAAAATTCTCCTTACTATGACAAGTCATACTTTATTTTCAAAATTCACTTTAATTTGTTCTTTCTTATTAATCACTACTTCTGGTATTGCTCAAACTATTGATGAGCAACTTAAAGTATATTTAAATGAACAAGGTTATACTAATGAATCTCCAGGATTGTCACTTTTAATAGCAAAAGATGGAAAAACGATTTATAAAATTGGACTGGGTATGGCTAACTTGGAAAACAATGTAAAAACAAATCCAAATCATGTGTTTGAGATTGGATCCATTACAAAACAATTTACTGCTGTTAGTATATTGATGCTTGAAGAGCAAGGAAAATTAAGTATCGACGATGAGATTACTAAGTACATTAAAGACTATCCTACACAAGGCAAAACAATAACCATTCTCAATTTACTTAATCATACGTCTGGAATTAAAAGTTACACAAATATGCAGAGTTTTATGCAACATGCAAGAACTGACATGACTCCTACAGAACTGATTGATAAATTTAAAAATGAGCCAATGGAATTTGATCCTGGTACTGCTTTTAATTATAATAATTCTGGCTATGTGCTTTTAGGACATATCATTGAAGTCATTTCTGGAATGAGTTATGCCGATTTTGTACAGACCAATATTTTTGATAAGCTTGAAATGAATAACTCTTATTACGGAAGTATGACGCAACTAATTCCTAATCGAGCTCGAGGGTATTCTGAAACTGAATCAGGTTATCAAAACGCTAACTACCTTAGCCTAACGTTGCCTTATGCAGCTGGTTCAATTATGTCTACAACCGAAGATTTATTAATCTGGCAAAATGCTATTAGCGCTAATACTTTAATTTCTCAAAAGTCTTTAGATAAAGCTGTTAATGGTTCAAAATTAAATACAGGTGAAGATATTCCTTATGGTTACGGATGGATTAAAGGTAATATTAGAGGCTCAAGAACCTATGAACATTCGGGAGGAATTTTTGGTTTCACAACTAATGGCATATTTCTTCCTGAAGAAAACATTTACGTCATTGGATTGACCAACTGTGATTGTAAAAATGTTGGAGAAATTACTGAAAATGTTGCTGCTATTGCTATTGGAAAACCTTTTCCAAAAAAAGAAGATGCTATTACTCTAAACAAACAACAATTAGCCAAATGGGTTGGTGCGTATGAATTTGAAGATGGAGTGTTTCGCCATATTACGCTTAAAAACAACCAATTATTTAGTCAGCGTGAAGGCAGTACAAATCTTGAAATTTATCCATTTACTGAGACGCATTTCATTTTTGATGGTGGAAATGTCACTTATGATTTCTTTATGGAAGACAATGTACGCATGGCTAAATTTATTGCAAACGGAACAACTTATATAGGTAAAGGCATTGATAAAGCTCCTCCTGCTGAGAGAAAAGAATTAACATTAGCTATTGAGGTCTTAAATCAGTATGTTGGGAAATATGAATTACAACCTACTTTTATAATTACTGTTATGGTTAAACAGGACCGTTTATTTGCACAGGCTACAAATCAACCTGAATTTGAGTTATTCGCTTCAGAGAAAGACAACTTCTTTTTAAAAGCTGTTCCTGCCGAAGTTGTATTTAATAGAGCTGACGACGGAAGTGTTACTAGCTTAACTTTAAAGCAAGGTGGACAAGAAATGCCTGCTAAAAAAACAGAATAATTAATTTCGAAACTAATGGAATCAGCTCAGCAGTTAGCAGACCGATTTAGAGCATTGTTTTTAAACGGAACATGGATTGCCAATACCAATTATCAAGATCTATTAACTTCTGTAAATTGGAAACAAGCAACTCATAAAGTTGCAGCTCTTAATACTGTTGCAATACTAACCTTTCATATTAATTATTATATTGAAGGTGTTCTACCTGTATTTAATGGAGGTTCATTAGACATTAAAGACAAGTACAGTTTTAATGCACCTCAACTAAAATCAGAAGAGGATTGGAATGCTTTAAAACAAAAACTGTTTTATAATTCGGAGGCTATTGCTAAACAAATTGAAGTATTGACTGAAGCACAGTTAGAAGCGATTTTTGTACACGAAAAATATGGATCCTACAGAAGAAATATTGAAGGATTAATTGAACATGGTTACTACCATCTTGGTCAACTTTCTTTAATTAAAAAAATGATTACTGAAAATAACAGTTAATACAATTTTATAAAAACTCACGATACTGCATCACACGAAAATCGAAGGTATTAAATTTTGGATTCTTCGCTTTTAATTGTTTGTATAATGGCAGTCTACTTATAGAAATATTTGCGGCTCCAGATCCTGATGTAAGTGAAACTGTTTTAATTGTTCGTTTTTCATCTAACTCAAACTGATGAATTCTAGGAACCTCATTCGACACAACTTCCAATTTTAAATTATGTGTTTTTAGATGTTTTCTGAAGAAATACTCTGGTCCGTTTTTACTATTTCCACCAGTAAATAATAGTGTATCAATTTTCGAATAATCTTTTATATACTTAAGGACATTGCGAAGCTTAATGTTTTTCATTCCCAAATCTGAAGCATCAATTTTTTCGCGCTCTGCGCTTTCTACAATATCACAAACTCCAATGTTATTCTTAATGAGAAATGCTTTACGTTGGTTAATGGCTTCATTAGAATTATCATATCTTAAATTGAGATTATGAATCTCATCAATAAACAACCACAACGAATTATAATAACTTCCATAACAAAAATCAACATCTTTTTCTAAGAGTTCGCCAGTTGAAAATCTCGGTGGTGGTAAAGTCCCAACAATTAGTTTAGTCGAATCACTATTAATAAAAGGTTGGTATGGATGTTTGTGATGAAACAACTACTATCTTGTAAACACTAATTCATTTTCTGAGGATAAGTTTTCAGTGAATCGATAGTTGTCATAATCAAATGCTTTGATATCGTCTAAAGTTTTAGCATTGGTGTCAATGATGTATCTAGCCATGAGTCCTCTTGCTAATTTCGAAAATATAGCAATGGTTTTATAGTTTCCGTTTTTCAGTTCTTGAAACTTGATATTAATTACCGGAACTTTTAAAGCTTTAGTATCGATGGCTTTAAAATATTCATTACTTGCTAAATTTAAAAACAACTCATCGTCTTTTAATTCTTCATTTAAGGCTTGAGTGACTTGCTTTTTCCAGAATTCATATAAGTTTTTGTTTTTACCGACTGGAAACTTCGTTCCCATTTCTAATCGGTAAGGCTGCATTAAATCTAAAGGTTTCAAAACACCATATAGTCCTGATAAAATTCGAACAGTATCTTGCAGCTGATTTATTTTTTTGGAATCAATTGTATAAGCATCTAAACCTCTATACACATCACCATTAAATGCATAAATCGCTTGTCTGGCATTTTCTTTAGTAAAAGGTAAACTCCAAT
>NZ_JBGCCX010000137.1:0-57168 GCF_045105015.1 Psychroserpens sp. | reverse complement strand
ATGAGTTTGAAGGAGGTGGTTTCCATGTTATAAATATATAATAAAAGCTTATACTTTAATTGCAGTTGTATGTTTAACTTCATTTATCATAAAAGCACTCTGTGTACTACCAATATGACTTATAGATGTAAGTTTTTTCACCATAAACTCTCTAAACTCATCCATATCTGCCACTAAAACTTTAAGCAAATAATCATAGTCACCACTGATATGATAACACTCTAAAACTTCATCTAATTTCGCAACCTCTTTTTCAAATTTCATAACATAGTCTTTACTATGCTGAATCAACTTAATACTGCAAAAAGTTACAAATGCCTTGTCGACACTTTTTTTATCAATTAAAGCTACATATCCAGAAATCACACCTTCGCGCTCTAATTTTTTAATGCGTTCATAGACTGCTGTAACTGAAAGTCCTAACTTATTAGACAATTCTTTGTTGGTTTGCTTACTATCATTTTGAATAAGCTGAAGAAGGTTTTTATCAATTTCATCTAATTGGATCATCTCTTGAAAATTTTTCTATTAAAAACGCACTATCACATAAAATTTAGTAAATATAACTACAAAAATTCACTTATATAGTTTTATTTATCATGATAACAATAATCTATTGATTAATATTCTAATTATTACGATTTTTGATGTGAATTAAACTAAACTTAACAATTATGGCTTTTAAACCTGCAAACAATATTCAAGACCTTCAATATTTTGGCGAATTTGGTGGTGTTAATCCTTCTATTTCAGATTCGTCTACTTACACATTTCTTTCTGCAAAAACGATGTTTGATACATTTGAAGGAAATGCTGACGGTTGTTACCTATATTCTCGTCATTCATCACCTTCAAATTTATATTTAGGTGAAGCTCTTGCAGCTATGGAAGGAACTGAAACAGCCAATGTTGCTGCTTCAGGCATGGGAGCAATCACTCCTGTTATTATGCAATTATGTGGTGCAGGTGATCATGTTGTTTCTAGTAGAACAATATATGGAGGTACTTATGCTTTTTTAAAAAACTTCACCCCTCGTTTTAACATTAAAACTTCTTTTGTAGATATCACCAAATTAGATATCGTTGAAGCAGCAATTACGGAAAACACAAAGGTTTTGTATTGTGAATCTGTAAGCAATCCTTTATTAGAAGTTGCAGATATTAAAGGTTTAGCTGAAATCGCTAAACGTCATAATTTAAAATTAGTAGTTGACAATACGTTTTCACCACTTTCTGTTTCACCAGTTAAATTAGGTGCAGATATTGTAATTCATAGTTTAACAAAATTTATTAATGGCTCAAGTGACACTGTAGGTGGAGTTGTTTGTGGTACTCAAGAATTTATTGACGACCTAAGGAATGTAAATGATGGTGCTTCAATGCTTTTAGGATCTACAATGGATAGTTTGCGTTCAGCTTCTGTATTAAAAAACTTAAGAACACTCCATATAAGAATGCAGCAACACAGTCATAATGCTACTTACTTAGCTAAACAATTTGAGAAAGATGGTTTAAAAACTGTTTATCCTGGTTTGACATCTCACCCTTCACATAAATTATTTAAAACAATGATGAATGAAAAATATGGTTTTGGTGGAATGCTTACCATAGATGTTGGAAGTTTAGACAATGCAAACGCGCTTATGGAAATGATGCAAGAACGCAATTTAGGTTACTTAGCAGTAAGTTTAGGTTTCTATAAAACATTATTCTCTGCACCTGGAAGTTCAACCTCTTCTGAAATTCCTGAAGAAGAACAAGTAGCAATGGGATTGAGTGATGGTTTAATTCGTTTTTCTATTGGTTTAGATGCTGATATTGAACGCACATATAACATCATGAGAGAATGCATGGAATCCCTAAATATTTTAGATAAAAAGGAAGATACCGTTGTAGCTTAGAAAAGCTAAAAAATATTATAATCAAAAAACCTTTTGAATGTATTCAAAAGGTTTTTTTATGTGTTTAGTTTATAAATCATATTCCTTTCATACGAATCCAAAGTGAGTTCATCGTAAATTCAAAGTCTTCCATTTCTGGCTCAAATGGCTTCATATCTAAACGATTATTAGATTCAAACAGTTTAAGGTTAAACACAGGCTTGTAACCTTCCTTGGTATTAACCATTGGATATCGCAAATCGAAATAAATGTATTCATTGTTACTAGTTTTCTCAACATTATAATAACCATTACTAAACCAAGCTAGGCAAGCAATATCACTATTATACTTAGAAGTTTCTAATCTTACTTTAGGAATTGTTTTCCATTCTGAAAAGCGATTCGTTCTGTCTAATAATGAATAAAACGCAACTTGATAATTATGTTCAGTTTCAGCAATTCCATACCACAAAATATTATTCAAAATGGACGGTTGTGTGCTAAATCTAGTGTGAACAACCTGGTTTTCGGTTAATGAAGATTTGAAAACAGAATCTATATAAATCTTATTTATTATTGTGAAAATCATGTAAGCAGAACTAATGCCAACTCCCAACTTTAACCACAACTTTCGTTTAGAATTTTGACGTTTAAAGAACATCACTATGATCATACTGAACAAAAAAGGAAGTGTATATCCTAAATCAGCAACCGCTATATTATTGAAAGCTATTCTGTAGTTACTTAAAGGTGCGAATAATTGTGTTCCGTAGGGAGTAAAACAATCTAGAATAGGATGCGTGAATAAGGACCAAAAAAATAATGAGATCCAATTTTTTTGAGTGGTAGTATTTAATCGCTTTCCTGTATTATATAATTTGTGAATTAACCACCCTAAGATGAATGCTGCTAAAACTGCAAAAAATATAGAGTGCATAAACCCTCTATGAAACAACATCGCATCAATTTCATTCCCATACAAAAGACTTCCAATAAAAACATCAAGATCAGGTATGGTTCCACCAATAGCTCCAAAGAGCAAAGCTTTATTTCCTATTTTTCTACCTAAAACAGCTTCTCCACAAGCTGCACCAAGGACGATCTGAGTCAATGAATCCATAACTAATTTTAAATACTTGACAAAAGTACGGAACTCTTCCGATTTGCAATTCGTACCACAAAATCGTAACATTACAAAACTAAAACCATGACCAAATGCAAGAGGACGATAATATTTCCAATTTTAAAGCTGACAAACAGAATATAGTTAAAAACAAAGAACTTAATATTTATGAAGCTCTTGTTCCTGTTGTTATATTAATGGGTTTATTAGCATATAATATCTTTTTTGTTGAAGGACAAGAATGGTTAGGCAGTTACACAAATCAACTGATATTACTAATGGGTGCATTTGTAGCTATGATTGCAGGTTTCATGAACCAAGTACATCCTATTATCATGGTAAAGGAAGTTTGGGAAAACATTAAAAGTGTTTTTGTTCCAATTATGATTTTATTTTTAGTTGGTGCTTTAGCTGGAACCTGGTTAATTAGTGGTGTTATACCTGCAATGGTTTATTATGGTTTACAAGTTTTAAGCCCTGAAATATTTTTGCCTGCTTCGGTTATTATTGCAGCTGTAATATCTATTGCTACAGGAAGTTCTTGGACAACCTCAGCGACTGTTGGAATTGCTTTAGTTGGAATTGGAACTGCTCTTGGAATTAACCCAGGAATGATTGCTGGTGCTGTAATATCTGGCGCTTATTTTGGAGATAAAATGTCTCCTTTAAGTGATACTACTAACCTTGCTCCTGCAATGGCAGGAACCGATTTATTTACACATATAAAATATATGACATATACTACTGTACCTACTATTCTTATTACTCTTGTAGTATTTGCTATAATTAGTATGAATATAGATACTACAGGTAGTGCTGATATAAGTAGCTTTTTAAACACAATACAAAGCACCTTTAATATTACTCCTCTATTATTTTTAGTTCCTGGAATTGTTATTGCGTTGATCTTATTTAAAACTAAACCATTAATTGCGTTAGGAAGTGGTGTATTAATAGCCATAATATTCGCGCTTATTTTTCAACCAGAAATTTTAAGTAAGCTTTCAGATTCAAATTCTGAAGCCATTATAAATTCAATTTTAACAGATACCTCAATCAAAACCGATAATGAAAAACTTAACGATCTCTTTTCCTCAGGAGGAATGAATGGCATGCTTTGGACTATTTATCTCATCCTTTGTGCTATGGTTTTTGGTGGTATTATGGATGCGATTGGTGCTTTGTCTAGAATAACACAAGTGCTTTTATCTGTTGCTACTTCCATTTTTGGATTATTTGTTAGTACAGTTATTAGTTGTTTAGGTTTAAATGCGATTGCTTCAGATCAATATTTAGCATTGGTAATCCCTGGAAAAATGTTTAAAAAAGCATACGAAGACAGAGGATTAGCTCCAGAAAACTTAAGTCGTACACTTGAAGATTCAGGAACAGTTACGTCAGTATTAATTCCATGGAATACCTGTGGAGCCTATCAATCTGGTGTTTTAGGTGTTGGTGTTGGCGAATATTTCTTCTATGCAGTTTTTAACTGGTTAAGTCCTTTCACAACACTATTATTTGCTGCTTTGAGAATAAAAATTAGGATGCTCAAAAACAAATAGTATTCAATTTAGTTATCGATATAAATACATGTGATAGCTAAAAACTATTGTCTTATAAAAAATTAGAATTTCTATAGTACAAATATCTAATCTACTAAAGTATCTTTGTATCGTAAAATATTAATAATTTAAAAACGATAATACAATGGCATTAGTAGGAAAAAAATTTCCAAATTTAAACGTAGACGCGATGAACGAAATGGGTGATACTTTTAAACTCAACGTTCTAGAAGAAGCAGTAAACAACAAGAAAAAAGTTTTATTATTTTGGTATCCAAAAGACTTTACGTTTGTATGTCCAACAGAATTACATGCCTTTCAGGCAGCTTTAGGTGAGTTTGAAAAAAGAAATACTATCGTAATAGGTGCATCTTGTGATACTCCAGAAGTACATTTCGCTTGGTTAAGCACTCCAAAAAATAACGGAGGAATTGAAGGTGTTACTTACCCAATATTAGCAGATAGTAATAGAAACTTATCAAGTATCCTTGGTATTTTAGATATTTCTAACGAAACCTATGATGAAGAAACTGGAACTGTTCAAGTTGATGGTGATAATGTTACCTACAGAGCTACATACATTATTGATGAAGAAGGAACTGTTGTTCATGAAGGTATTAACCATATGCCTTTAGGTCGTAATGTAAATGAATTTTTACGTTTAATCGATGCATACACACACGTGCAAGAAAAAGGAGAAGTTTGTCCAGCAAACTGGGAAGAAGGAAAAGAAGCAATGGCTCCTAATGCAAAAGGTACTGCTGATTACTTAGCATCTCACTAATATTAAATTTATGTCATTGCTAATCATTCGAGATGAAGATTAGCAGTGATATTTTAATCAAATTAAAGTTATGATTCAAGAATTAGAACAAGATAATTTACAAAACATCATCAACGATAATGATACTGTAATTGTGCAGTATTCTGCAACATGGTGTGGCAATTGTAGAATTATGAAACCTAAATTTAAAAAATTGGCTTCAGAAAATGAGGGCGTAATATTTGTTATTGCAGATGCTGAAAAATTTCCTGAATCTAGAAAACTAGCAACTGTAGATAATTTACCAACTTTTGCTACTTTTAAAGGCGGAACTTTCAAAAATCAAGTTCAAACAAATAAATTTGAAGTCCTAAAAGATTTAGTTGAAGAAGTCATATAAACACAAACTATGAAACTACCCGTTATAAAACATCTCACACAATTTATTGAAGATAATGATGAGGATTATTTAATTGAAACGATTGAAACATTAGAGAATCTTACGGAAGTGCCTTCCTTAAAGGATGAAGAACTTGATGTTATTGGTGAGCTTATCTCAAATATGTATGGTGCCATTGAAGTTAATAAAATGATTAAAGATGGTGCCTCAAAAAAAGATGCCCTTAACAATTTCATGAAACGAGTTATGGGTTCAATAGATAACTAATTCTTAACATACATTGTAAAAGCCGCTTCAAATAAAGTGGCTTTTTTTTATAGTTTAACTAAAAAAGCCATGTCCTAAAACATGGCTTTTCAACAACCTAACTAAATCAATCAAAATATTATCTAGCGATAATTCTTTATTGTTTAACAAATATACAAAAACATTAAACAAAAAATTTATTTATTTGTAAAAATTTAACAAATTAATATGAAAAACGTTAATAGAATAAGTGGCATATTTTTTGTAAATTACTAATAGATTAAAACTAAAGATTATGACAGATACAAATTATAACAAAATCTTCTCTGGCAATTTTATAATTGTACAAATGATTAAAGACAGGTTGGAGAGCGAAGGCATCAGCCCTATTATTAAAGATGAATCAGAATCTGGCCGTTTGGCAGGATTTGGAGCTTCAATTCAAGGATTTCAAGAATTATATGTAAGTAATGAAGAACTTACAAAGGCAAATGCTATTGTTGAAACTGTAAATAAAGACTTAGAAAACAAGGAGTAAAAATTATTTATTTAATATTCTTGATCGATTTATTTTAAAACAAAAAAGTTGGTATTTCATTAATACCAACTTTTTTGCTATAAGATGTCTAGTTGCTTAAACAGAAACTGAATACATTTTATCTCTAAGCTCTTTTATTTTTTTGTCACTCATATACTCATCAAATGTTAAGTATCGATCTATGACACCACCTGGAGTTAATTCTATTACTCTATTCGCTACTGTCTGTGCAAACTGATGATCGTGTGTTGTAAACAACACTGTTCCTTTAAAGTTTTTTAGGGAGTTATTAAATGCTGTGATACTCTCTAAATCAAGATGGTTTGTTGGCTCGTCAAGCATTAACACATTAGCTCTAACCATCATCATACGACTTAACATACAACGCACTTTCTCTCCTCCAGAGAGAACATTTGAGGTTTTTAAAGCTTCTTCTCCACTAAAAATCATTTTCCCTAAGAAACCTCTGATATAAACTTCTTCACGTTCTTCTTCAGTTGTCGCCCATTGACGTAACCAGTCTACTAACGTTAAGTTATTACTAAAATATTCACTATTATCTAGAGGTAAGTACGATTGAGATGTAGTAATTCCCCATACATGTTTTCCTGCATCAGCAGCTTGCTTTCCGTTTATTATTTGGTAAAACGCAGTAGTCGCTCTTGAATCTTTCGAATACACTACAACTTTATCACCTTTATTCAAGTTAATGTCAATATTCTTAAATAAGACTTCATCATCAATAGAAGCAGCTAAGCCATCAATATTAAGAATTTGATCACCAGCTTCACGATCACGTTCAAAAATTATTGCAGGATAACGACGACTAGAGCGTCTAATATCAGCAATATTTAATTTTTCAATCATTTTTTTTCTACTAGTTGCCTGCTTCGATTTTGCAACATTTGCTGAGAAACGTCTAATAAATTCTTCTAATTCTTTTTTCTTTTCTTCAGCTTTTTTATTTTGCTGTGCATGTTGTCTAGCTGCAAGTTGAGATGATTCATACCAGAATGTATAGTTTCCTGAATAATGATTTATCTTTCCAAAGTCTATATCAGAAATATGAGTACAAACGGCATCAAGAAAGTGTCTATCGTGAGATACAACAATCACACAGTTATCGTAATTGGCTAAGAAATTTTCTAACCAAGAAATAGTTTCATAATCTAAGTCATTGGTTGGCTCATCCATAATTAAAACATCAGGATTTCCAAACAGCGCTTGTGCTAAAAGGACACGTACTTTTTGTTTACCATCTAAATCTTTCATTAAAGTATAATGATATTCTTCTTTAATTCCTAGATTAGATAGCATTGCTGCAGCATCACTATCTGCGTTCCAACCATTCATTTCCTCAAATTGTACTTGAAGTTCACCAATCTTTTCTGCGTTTTCATCAGTATAATCAGCATACAAAGCATCAATTTCAGATTTTAATTTAAATAAGGGTTTATTCCCCATTATGATAGTTTCTAAAACAGTATGCTCATCATATAAGTTATGATTTTGCTCAAGAACAGACATACGTTTACCTGGTTCTAGATGAACACGTCCTGATGTTGGCTCTTGTTTTCCAGCAAGAATCTTCAAAAAAGTTGATTTTCCTGCTCCATTGGCTCCAATAATTCCATAACAATTTCCATTATTGAAAGTTGTATTTACTTCATCAAAAAGAACACGTTTGCCAAATTGAACTGATAAGTTAGAAACTGATAACATAAATAGTATTTTAATTTTTTGCAAAAGTAGAAAAATCAATCCATTGAAAGAAACAACTTAGAGTAATTTATTTTTTAAAAAATCTATAAAAACTTAGTGTTTACAAGATTTAACAACGAATTAACAAGAGTTAATATCGACAAGTTCTATTTTTGTTTGACATATTGAACTACCCACAATATATATATGAAGTTTTATTTCTACACGTTTATACTAACACTGCTTACATTTAGCTGTGAAAATTCTAGCTCTGTAAAAGGTGATCTTGCGTATTTTGGAGGTGAGATTATAAATCCTTGTAACAGCTATATAACCATCAATAATACAATTGGTAGTAGAGATACAATTTACCTAGATAAGAACAATAGATTTCTTCACAAAATTGATAATTTAACACCTGGATTGTATTCTTTTACACATGGTGGAGAATATCAGTCCATATTACTCGAGCCAAATGACAGCTTATTATTTAGGTTAAATACAAACGATTTTGATGAGTCATTAGTTTACACAGGTTTAGGAGCAAAAAAGAACAATTATCTTATCAAGTCATTTTTAAATGATGAGATTGAAAATAAAGAGTTTATGAATACTAGTCATTTAGAACCAGAAGTATTCATGAAACATATGAAAAAGCTCAGAAAGCGAAAATTGGCACATTTAGAAAAATTTATGTCCAATAAAGAAACTTCTGATTTATTTAAAAACATTGTAAAATCTAGTATCGATTATAGTCATTATGCCTATCATGAAATGTTTCCTTTTGGTTACTATGGAAATAATAAATTAATTCATTTTAAAGATTTACCTGAGGGATTTTATGACTATAGAAATGAAATAAATCTTAATGACGAAAAATTAAGTGATCTCTATGTTTATAATCGATTCCTTTTTTGGCATTTTAATAATATGGCTTTAAAACAATTTTATAGCCATGGTCACCATGAAGCGTTTAATAGAATGGCTTATGATTATAACATTGAAAAACTAAGACTAATAGATAGTACCATAACTAGTGAAAAGATTAAAAATTACTTATTAAAGCACACCACCAAAGACTTTATTCTAAATACCGAAAATAATAGTGAAACGAATAATATGATTAAGTATTATTTAGAAAAAACATCCAATTCGGAAGATAAATCTTATATAAAAGACTTAGCAATTACGGCAGAAACTTTACGTCCACAGAATATACTTCCAGATGCAGGTTTAATAAACTTTAATGGTAATGATTTAAAATTAAGTGCAATTATAGATTCACCTACAGTAATTTATTGCTGGTCTACAAACTTTAAAATGCATTCTAGGAACAGTCATTATAGAATCAAAGAACTAAAAGAAAAATTCCCTAAGGTCAATTTTATTGCGATTAACTTTAATGATAACGATATTCACTATTGGAAGAAAACATTAAGGTCTTTGAAATATCCTTCAAAAAATGAATTTATGTTTTCTAATCCTTCAAAGGCTATTGAAGAATATCTTATTACTTTCTCACATAAAGTTTTTGTTGTAAATGAGCAAATGGAGATCATTAGCTCAAATACTGGTCTTTTCAGTGAAGATATGATAGAAAGTTTAAAAAAAGTATCATCTTTATCTAAGAGTATTAGATAAAACACTCTTGAATAATGTACTACTCAAGAGTGCATAATGAATCCTTTAGATCAGTTTAATTTCCTTTATTATAATCTGCTAAAAACTTTTCTAAACCAATATCAGTTAATGGATGTTTTAACAATCCAACAATCGAGCTAAGAGGTCCAGTCATTACATCTGCTCCTAGTTTAGCACAATCAATAACATGCATTGTATGTCGAACTGAAGCTGCAAGAATCTCAGTATCGAAACCATAGTTATCATAAATCATTCTTATTTCAGCTATAAGATTTAAACCATCTGTTGATATATCATCTAAACGACCAATAAAAGGAGATACATAAGTTGCTCCAGCCTTGGCTGCTAATAATGCCTGTCCGGGAGAAAACACTAGAGTCACATTTGTTTTAATGCCTTTATCACTAAAATATTTACATGCTTTTATGCCGTCTTTAATCATTGGTAATTTGATAACTATCTGGTCGTGAAGTTCAGCTAAAGCCTCTCCCTCTCTAACCATACCATCAAAATCTGTAGAAATTACTTCTGCTGAAACATCGCCATCTACTATATTGCAGATATTAACATAGTGCTTCATAATATTATCATGACCAGTGATTCCTTCTTTAGCCATTAATGATGGATTTGTTGTAACGCCATCTAAAATACCCATATCCTGAGCTTCTTTAATTTGATCAAGATTTGCTGTATCGATAAAAAATTTCATATAAAAATGTATTAGTATTTCTTCATATTAAGCTGAATAAATTTCAGATTTGAAGAAATATATTTGTGATTAATTATTATCACGAAATTACGACTTTAAGGTAGCTTAAATGATATCTTTTTTTCAAAACATATCAACAAATATTGAAAGTATATAAAACCTAGTTAACGGTTATTGAAAATTCCTTTGAAGTCGAGTCAGAGCACATTACATTTTCAAATTCACCAGAATCATTATCATAATTTAAAGGTGGATCGACATATAATAAAAGTGTAAATGTATATGTTCCAGCAACCTCAGGAGTTCCTTCAAATGAAACGGTTCTGTAGTTTGCAAACATCTGAATTCCATCAGGTAATCTTCCGTTTATTTCGTAAAAATAGCCATAATCATTATCACGTGGTTCATTTTTAATTTCAGTAGTGACTTCTTGATAGTAGTACACTCCTATTCGACCATCTCCAAAAGAAGCGTCGTGAATTTGTGGTCGTCTATTAGCCACACAGTCTAAAATATTCTCACAACCAGAGAACATAAAAAAAGAACAAAAAAGTAGAAGGAATAATTGTTTTTTCATGATGATAAGATTTTTTCTATTGTCATCAAAAAATGTACCATAAGCTATAATTTATGGTGATTGAGTAATAATTTCTCGTAGATTTTTCCTGGTAGAATTCTTTTTAGTACTATTGAAAACTTCTGCATAAAAGCACCTGCTTTATAATTTATTTTTGGATTAGGTGTTTTGATAATTCTGTAGACTGCTTTTGCTATTAACATAGGATCGTTACCTTTATCTACATCTTGGTCAATAGCTTTTAAAACAGATCCATATTTCGGATCATAAGGTGAGTTTTTTATTGCTGGTACATGATATCGACCAGCTGCAATATTAGTTGCAATATCACCTGGAGCTAAGTTTGTCATTTGAATATTGAAATCCCTAATTTCCATTCTAAATGCTTCCGTAATTAATGCCAAAGCCCCTTTGCTTGCAGAATATACTCCACGATATGGTAATCCCATAAAACCAGCAATAGATGTAATATTGATTATTAAACCAGAATTTTGCTCTCGCATTTGAGGCAAAACTGTTTTTATGACGTTAATTGGTCCAAAAAAATTAGTTTCAAAATTTCGTTTGATTTCTGTATCAGGAGTTTCCTCAATCGGACCTGTAATTCCGGCACCTGCATTATTGATCAGTATATCCAATCTCCCTGATTGTTCAACCACAGTATAAATGGCTTTTTGAATAGAATTAATATCTGCAACATCTAAAGTTATCAATTTAAACTTTGATGATTCGTAACGTTCAGGATTTCTACTTGTTCCAAAAACTACATATCCTTTAGATAAAAGAAACTCACCTATAGACTTTCCAATACCAGAAGAACCTCCTGTAATTAATACAACTTTAGACATAAATAAATTAAACTATTAAGAGTTAAAAATACAATATAAATAGGAAAGTTTGGGGTACAAAAAAAGGCAAGCTACCTACATCACACTGCTACAACCGCGTACCTTTGCTTCGTTCCCGACCTGGAGGATTAAGCAGGAGCTAGTTGTGTAGGACTTGCCGACTGCAAAGATACAATCTTTTAATACTTCTGCAATGATTTTTTAAACCGAATTTTATTAAATAACTTGCATTAAAATTTGATAAAAAATGTCTGCATTTAAACCTTTCATTCTCATAACCTTATCCCTATTATTAATAAATTGTGGAAATTCGGAAAGTAATACTATTAATTTTTCAATTCGAACAAATGTTAAAGACAATGTTGTCAAATTAGGAGAAACTCTAAAACTTTCAATTGACAATCCCGATAACATTGACATCACTAAAATTAGTTACAATTTAAATGGCACTTCAATAAGTGAAACTACTGACATAAAAAATCAACGTTTAGGTCTGCAAACGTTAACAGCAACAATTAATTATGGTGATTCAAAAAAAGACATCTCAACAAAAATTACAATACTTAATAATGAGCGTCCAAAAATTTATAACTATAAAATTGTAAACCAATATCCTCATGATATTACATCTTATACACAAGGTTTAGAGTTTTATAATGGTGAACTCTATGAAAGTACAGGTCAGTATGGCGAATCTAAACTTAGAAAAGTAGACTATACTACTGGCAGTGTTTTAACGAATATTAGCTTAGCTAATCAATATTTTGGTGAAGGACTTACCATATTAGATGAAAATATTTACCAGCTCACATGGCGAGAAAATACTGGTTTTGTATATGATGTTGAATCTTTTGAAAAAACAAGTAGTTTCAAATATGGTCAAAGTAAAGAAGGTTGGGGAATTTGTAATGACGGAACAACACTTTACAAATCTGACGGAACTGAAAATATTTGGCTATTAAACCCAGAGACACTAACTGAAGATTCTAAAATTCAAGTGTACACCAATAAAGGTAAAATCGTAGGTCTAAATGAAATGGAATGGATTAATAATAGAATCTATGCCAATCGCTATCAAAAAAATGGTGTCGCTATAATAAACCCTAATAATGGAGCAGTTGAAGGTGTGATAGATTTTTCTCCTTTAAGAAAGTTAGTCACACAGCATCAAGGACTAGATGTGCTTAATGGTATTGCTTATAACCCTGAGTCTAAAACTATTTTTGTGACTGGAAAGCGATGGGACAAATTATTTGAAGTTGAAATATTTGAGAAGTAGATTTTTAATAATTTATTTCCTGATCATAACTGTTAAAGTATCATAATCTTCTACTTATTCTCATTCAATTTTTTTTAATTTGAATAGATAAATCATTTAGTTTGACTCGTGAATAAGTTTTTTTTAGTCATTTTTTTATGCTTACCTATCAGTTTGGTGTCTCAAACAATTAATGGAAAAGTTTACGATGCAGAAACCACAGTCAAAGGTGCATTAGTCGTTAATATTTCTCAGAATATTATGACATATACCAATGATAACGGTGATTTTAAAATTGAAGCAAAAGTAAAAGACACTTTGTATGTTAGCTCTCTTTTTCACACAAAAAAGCTAAGAGTCATTAATGCTAAAGACTTCAAACACATTGTAATAATTGAGGTAAAAAAGACAGTTAATGAATTAGATGCTGTACTTCTTAGAGATGAACGGGAAAAGAAATTTGATTCCATAAAGATGGAAACACAAATTAACAACCAAATTAAAGAAGATATAAAAAGGCATCCATACAAATATGGTGTTCAACCTAAGGGTAATATAGATTTCATTTACATTGCAAACATGATTGGTCGTCTTTTTAAAAAGAAAAAACCAATTAAAGAACCCATAATTCCTATTACGTACAAAGATTTCAATAAACTTTTTAAAAATGACCCCTTATTCAATGATGTTTTGCTAACTTTTGATCTAAAAATCCCTAAAGAATATCAAACGTTATTTTTTGACTATTGTGATGCGCAAGAGATAGATTCAAAATTATTAGATAAAAATAAGCAAGTCGATTTGTTAGAAGAACTTGTGATTTGTAGTCAGGAATTTCAAAATATCATAGCGGAAGCAAAAAAAGACAATTAAATTATACGATTTCTTCTAAATTTTGGTTTTTATACTACAAATTGACATCAAAAGTTATATTTTTAACGCATAATGCGCATTAGATTACTCACTATTGCTCAGTATACATTAAAATAATTATGAAAAGAATATTATCATTCCTGTTTACCATTGTCATCTTAGTATTTTGGAGTTCATGTAGAAAAGATTTTGATTTTTCTCCTAGCACTGGAGACCTTGCTTTTTCAAAAGACACGATTTATTTAGATACTGTTTTTGCTGATATTGGATCAAGCACCTACAATCTTAAAGTGTATAACAGAAGTGATGACGATATTTCTATTCCTACTGTACGATTATCACAAGGTGAAAACTCAAACTACAGATTAAATGTTGATGGAATTGCTGGAAAAGTTTTTGAAAATGTAGAATTATTAGCAAATGATAGTCTTTTTATTTTTGTTGAAACTACATACAATACCAATGTAAATCCGCTATCTGAATTACAATTTTTAGATACAGATGCCATAGAATTTGATTCTGGCAGCAACCTACAAAAGGTTGAACTTGTTACGTTAATAAAAGATGCTGTTTTTATTTTCCCAGACAGAGACAATACGACCAATATCATTGAAACTTTAAGCTTTGATGTAGATGGTGATGGTACTCCTGATGAAACCACATTACAAGGTCGATTTCTTGAGGATAATGAACTAACATTTACAAACGAGAAACCTTATGTTATATATGGTTTTGCAGCTGTTGACGAAGGCGATATTCTTACAATCGAAGCTGGAGCACGTATCCATTTTCATGCTAATTCAGGATTATTAGTAACAAACAATGCTTCATTAAAAGTTAATGGCGAATTAAGTGATGATCAAGAATTATTAGAAAATGAAGTCATTTTTGAAGGAGATCGTTTAGAGCCTCTTTTTGAAGATATTCCTGGGCAATGGTCTACCATATATTTGTTTGATGGAAGTGTAGATAATGAAATTAATTACGCAACCATAAAAAATAGTACTGTTGGTGTTTTATGTGAGTTCAATCAAGATGCACCTAATGATAAACTGACCATCAGAAATTCAAAAATTTACAATTCTAGTAACTTTGGAATTTTAGCTAGAGCCACCTCCATTCTAGGAGAAAACTTAGTTATTAATAATTCTGGACAATCTTCTTTTGCTGGAACTTTAGGTGGAAAATATAATTTCACTCATTGTACGATAGCGAATTATTGGAACTCTAGTTTTAGACAGTTCCCTTCTGTTTTGCTTAATAATTTCTTTATAACTGAAGACAATACTGTTGTTGTAAATAATTTAGAAGAGGCTAATTTCAATAATTGTATTATTTACGGAAATGATAACGTTGAAATAGATGTCACAGGTGAACCAAGTGGAGATTTGGATTATAAATTCACAGATTGTTTAATTCGCTTTAATACCAATAATAATCCGTTTGACTTTGATGATGGTATTAATTTTGAACGTATCACTTTAAACGATAATCCAGACTTTAAATCACCTTTTGAAAATGATTTAAGATTGAATGAAAATTCGCCTGCAATAGGATTAGGTAGTGATCTTTTTTTAATAGCTAATGATATTATAGGTACATCAAGAACCTCTCCTCCAGATTTAGGAGCTTATCAGTTTGTGCCTTCAGATGATTAAATAAAATCACTTAGAACAATTTATAAAAAAAACCTCTAAAATTAAATTTAGAGGTTTTTTTATATGTAATAATATATTATGAGAACAATGGTTTATCACTCATCATAGCATTCACTTGTTGGGCAATAGTTTCAAGTTTTACTTCGTTTTCACTGTTATTAATGACCTCATCTATAAAGGCCACAATAGCTTCCATATCAGATTCTTTCAAACCTCTTGTAGTTATTGCTGCAGTTCCAACACGAATACCTGAAGTTACAAACGGACTTTTATCATCAAATGGCACCATATTTTTATTAACAGTTATATCAGCTTTCCCTAAAGCTTCTTCAGCAGCTTTACCAGTTATATCTTTGTTACGCAAATCTATAAGCATCATATGATTATCTGTTCCTCCAGAAATAATATGATACCCTCTATTAACAAAAGCTTCAGCCATAGCAGCTGCATTGCGTTTTACCTGAAGCATATAATGCATAAAATCATCAGACAACGCTTCACCAAAAGCGATAGCTTTTGCTGCAATAATATGTTCTAAAGGACCACCTTGATTCCCTGGAAAAACGGCTGAATCTAGAAGTGATGACATTTTCTTAAGGTTGCCGTTTTTCAGTTTTAGACCAAATGGGTTTTCAAAATCTTGTCCCATCATTATTAATCCACCACGAGGTCCACGCAACGTTTTATGAGTTGTAGTTGTTACAATATGACAATGTGGTAAAGGATCATTTAAAATACCTTTCGCAATCAAGCCAGATGGATGAGAAATATCAGCCAACAATAAAGCATTCACACTATCTGCGATTTCTCGAAAACGTTTAAAATCGATGTCACGAGAATAAGCTGATGCTCCTGCAATAATTAATTGTGGTTTTTCACGCGTAGCAACTTCTTGTATTTTGTCATAATTTAAAACACCAGTCTCCTCTTCTACTCCATAAAATACTGGATTGTATAATTTTCCAGAGAAATTAACGGGAGACCCATGAGTTAGATGTCCACCATGAGACAAATCAAAACCTAAGATTTTATCACCTGGTTTTAAACAAGCTGCAAATACTGCTGTATTGGCTTGACTCCCAGAATGTGGTTGAACGTTAGCCCAAACTGCACCAAATAAGGTTTTCACTCTATCAATAGCAATTTGTTCAACCTCATCAACAACTTCACAACCACCATAATAACGCTTTCCTGGATAACCTTCAGCGTATTTGTTTGTTAAAACAGAACCCGCAGCTTCCATAACTTGATCACTGACAAAGTTTTCTGAAGCAATAAGTTCTAAACCATTAATTTGTCGCTGTTTTTCAGCTTCTATAAGTTCAAATATTTGTAAATCGCGTTGCATAATTACTATTAGAATTAAAATTTATCAAAAATAAGAAATCATCTTATGAAAAGGTTTTAAAAATTTGAGTTTAACGCAATGTTTTATGAGCAGGTTATTAACATAATTATTTCATCTATTTTTTAGAGATTTATGCAATTAAAACAAAAAAAAATATGTAGGTTTGAATAGAAAACAATAATACATCAGTTATGCCTTTATCAGCAAATAATCCAAATAGAACGTCTTGGTTATACGTCAATAAATATTCAGATTTTCCAATTCAAAATATCCCTTTTGGTGTTTTCCTTACTAGAGAGGATATCATTACCATTGGAACACGAATAGGCGATACAGCTATTGACCTTGGAGCACTGCACCAACTAGGTTATTTTGAAGGGATTCCATTAACAGATGACATCTTTCTTCAAGATACCCTTAACGACTTTATTGCTGATGGTAGAAAAACTTGGAGAGCTGTTAGAAATCGTATTGCTGAAATTTTTGATGCCAATAATGATACATTAAAGAACAACACAAAACATAAAGAAATCGTTTGTTTTAGATTAGACGAAATCGAAATGCAAATGCCTGTTCTTGTTGGAGATTATACTGATTTTTATGCGAGTAAGGAACATGCTACTAACGTAGGAACTATGTTTAGAGATCCAAACAACGCGTTGTTGCCAAACTGGGTTCACATGCCAGTTGGTTATCATGGAAGAAGTTCTTCAATAGTCACAACTCACATTCCTATTAATAGACCGCAAGGACAAACAATGCCTGAAGGCGCTGACAAACCAGTTTTTGGTCCTTCAAAACTAGTAGATTTCGAATTAGAAATGGCATTCATCACCACAGATGCAAACGATTTAGGCGAACCTATCCCAATAGAGGAAGCAGAAGAATATATTTTCGGATTAGTTGTATTTAATGACTGGTCTGCAAGAGATATACAAAAATGGGAATATGTGCCATTAGGCCCTTTCTTAGGAAAAAACTTTGCATCATCTATGTCTCCATGGATTGTAACACTTGATGCTTTAGAACCATTTAGAGTTCAAAGTCCGAAACAAAACCCTAAACCATTAGAATATCTACAAACTAAAGGAAAACACAGTTTTGATATTCATTTAGAAGCTGGAATAATACCAAAAGACGGTAAAGAAACTACAGTTTGTAAATCAAACTTTAAATATATGTATTGGAATATGGCACAACAATTAGCACATCATACTGTTAATGGTTGCCCAGTAAATTCTGGTGATATGATGGGAAGTGGAACGATTTCTGGTCCAACTCCAGAATCTTATGGTTCTATGTTAGAATTATCTTGGAAAGGCACAAAACCTTTAAAAATGAAAGATGGAACAGAACGAAAATTTATAAACGATTACGATACCGTAGTTATGAGAGGGTATTGTGAAAATGATGACGTTAGAATTGGTTTTGGTCAAGTTAAAACCCAATTGTTACCTGTTTTTAATCCGAAGAAAAAGAAATAGTTTTTAATAAAACATCAATAACATCTAACTCGAAGTATCTATAATTATACTTCGAGTTTTCTTTTGGCATCATATTTGGATTCTATATTAAAACAATCATTAAAATCCAGAATTATGAAGCAATTACTACTCACAACAGTACTTCTTCTGGTACTAACATCATGTAGCGGAAGAAAACACATTGAAAGCGCCATTAGTCATGGCAATTATGATCAAGCCATCAATGATGCGTTACGAAAACTTGACAAAAACAAAGACAAGAAGCGTAAGCAAGATTATATCGTTATGCTTGAAGATGCGTATTACAAAGTCTTAGCAGAAGATTTACAAGATATTAATCATCTTAAAAAGGATGGGAATCCAGAACAATTTAAAACCATATACGAGTTGTATTTAGACTTAGATGCAAGACAGAATGCAATAAAGCGTGTACTCCCTTTACAAATTAACGGAAAGAACTTGGAGCTTGACTTCAATGATTATTCTTCTGAAATTGTAGATTACAGATATAAAACTTCAGAATACCTCATTGATGAAGGTATTGCACTTTTAGATTCTAAAAACAAGTATGACGCGAGAGAAGCCTATGGCATTTTTAATTACATAGAACAAATCAATCCAAATTTTGAGGAGACCAGATCTTTAATAACTGAAGCAATACAAAAGGGGAAAGACTATGTGATGGTGTCTATTGAAAATCATTCGTATGAAATTATCCCACAGCAACTTGAGGCAGATTTACTAAATTTCAATACCTATGGGCTCAATAAATTTTGGACAGAATATCATTCTAGTATTGCTCAGGACATAGATTATGATTACGCAATGCAATTACAACTAAAACAAATTAATGTATCTCCTGAACAAGTAAGCACGCAACAAGAGCTGAAACAAAAGCGAATAGTTGATGGTTGGGAATTTAAAAAAGACATTGAAGGAAATTTTGTAACTGACAGCTTAGGAAATAAAATTAAAATTGATAAAATTATCAATGTTAGAGCACGTTATTTTGAAACACATCAATTTAAATCAACCCATGTAAAAGCTGATGTTGTATATACAGATTTAAAAACAAATCAAATTTTAGATGTATTCCCTATCGACAGTGAATTTATTTTCGAACATGTTTACGCAACATTTAGAGGTGACAAAAGAGCTTTAAACAAAAGAGAACGAGATTTAATTAGAAACAGACCATTATATTTTCCATCAGACGCTCAAATGGTTTATGATACTGGAGAAGATTTAAAAATAAGACTTAAAGATGTAATTAGCGCTTATAGAATAAGACAAAGTTGATATTAAAACAAAACTCCATGATTAAATAGTCATGGAGTTTTCAAATTTTTATGTAACATTTAATCATTATTAGTTACAAACAAATAAATAAACCATCTCATCTAGCCTATTTAAGTTATTGTACTTTAGAATATTAATGTGTATATTCCATTGACATAACCAACCCATGAAAAAAAAGACAAAACTTTTAATAAGAGATGCATTTTTCTCTACTATTCTTTCTTGTATTTTATTATTAGTTCTTTCTATTGCATTTCTTAATATTCGCTTTTTTAACCCTTTTCACAAAGCATTTTCTGATTTTAGTTTTTTAGATATTTATTATTCTGAAAAATTTAACAATACAGATAAAGTTAATAGTGATATCATTCTTGTAAATATTGAAAATCATGATAGAGAAGTAATTGCAAATTTACTAGATGCTATTTTAAAGGAAGACCCAAAAGTCGTTGGGTTTGATATCATTTTAGAAGAACGACCGGAAAAAACTAAAGTTGATACTTTTTTAGCAAAATTACTTCAAAATAAAAAAATCATTACAGCATTTGAAGCCTCAAATAGTAATTTTATTTATAACGATTCATTTTTTAAAACGAAAAATAATTCAGGCTTTGCGGAGTATAATTTCAAAGATAATACTGCAGTAGTAAGAGAATTTATAGGAAAAAAACTATTAAATAACAATCAGGAATTTTCTTTTGCAACATTAATTGCTAAAGCCTATTTAAGTAAAAAGAAATGGAAAAAATATGAGTTTGATGAAAAATTAACAAAACTACAAACTATTAAGTATACAGGAAATTATGAAGCTTTTCTTAATTTAAGTCTGGATGATTTTATTTTAAATGAAAATAAACCATTTCTTAAAGATAAAATCGTCATTGTGGGATACATTGGCACTCCTACAGGAAGTCCTTATGACATTCAAGACAAGTTTTTCACACCATTAAACCCTTCTCCAACAGGTAAAAGCGATTCAGATATGTTTGGCTCTGTTCTTCATGCAAACATTGTTAATATGCTTATAAAAAATGACTTGAAGCATCAAGTATCATTGATTTGGGTAAGTATCATCACATTTATTTGTATGTATTTTTCAACTATACTTTACATGAAATGGAACAAAAAATACAAAATAAGTTATCGTACAAGAAAACAGACATTCCAACTCATTTTTGCGATTACTCTTTTTGCGTTAGTCATTTGGCTATATAAAAATGATATTATTCTTAGTCCATTTCCAATCATTATTGGAGTTATAATTGCTGGAAGTTATTTCAAATATTACAAACATTTAACGCGTTACATAAATACCAAAAGAAAATGGAAAACATATTTAAAATAAACAAAGCCTTTAGTTTGCTAGTGGTTTTAATGTTAACAGGTCAATTCTGTTTTGCTAAAAAAAACAAGTTATTTGTTTACAAGTATGAAGGCACACCAAATATTGAAGTCAATGATTCTCTAAAAGTTGTAAAAAAAGGAACTTTATTGGACAAAAAAACAAAACTAATCATGCATCGAGACGATGTAGTATTTATGGTAAATGATTCGGGAGATGTTTTTGAATTAATTCAAACAGGAACTTTTTCTCACAAAGAATTACTTGATTTAAAACCAATAACAACCAATTCTTCTTTTGCTAAGACATATTTTTCTTACGTATGGAAAGAATTTACAAATACCGATGTATTGAGACGAGATAAAAGCGGTGTAGTTTACAGAGGCGATGATATTATTTTAATGCGTTATCCTGCGGATAGCACTAATATTTATAATAATGAAATTCGTTTTGAATGGGATCGTATTCCAAACAAAGAAAAAGACTATTACATTATAGTCAGAAATGCAGATACTAAAGAGATTGTTAAAATCGGAACTCCCGTAAATACCATCTCTTTAATGATTGACGGAACCATTCTTAAACAAGGACAAAGCTATGAATGGGCTATAACCGAAACCAAGTTTCCAAATATGAATAAAATTCCTTTTTATACATTTCATATCATGACGAATGATGAATTTAAGGATATTAAAAAGAACATCTCATTAATTAGTACCGACTTAAAAAGAATGGGCTTAACAAATTCAGAAATTCAAGACGCTATTTGTCAAGACTTCAAACTTTGTTTTTAATATTATTCTTTAATAAGTCTTACTGTTTTTAAACCTTTATCTGATTTTATTATAACAAAATATATAGCAGATTCTAATTCTTGAATGTTTATCGTATCAAATTCACTTTCAATGTGTTTTATCAACTGACCTGATATAGATATAATATCAATACTAGTTATAGTATTTAAATTTCCGGTTAAGTACATATAATCTGATGAAGGATTTGGATACAACTTAATAGTATTCAATGCATCTTCAGCATGTATCGATAGTGTATCTTCGGTAACTATAACTTCAGCTGAAGTCGAATCGCAAACTCCATTATCGTGTGTGTATGTATAAGTACCAGGTCCAGCAAGTGCTGGTGTCCAAAAACCACCAGCATCTGGAGTGCCTTGCAAAGCGTCAAACAATTGCATTTCACTAACAGTTTGTCCAACTGGAATTTCTAAATCTCCATTGGTTCCTGGATTTAAAGGTATTTGTTCTGTTACTGTAACAGTAGCTGAAATACCACCACATTCTGGTAAGAAGTCCTCGGCATTAAAAAGATAAACACCTGGTCCAGTATAATCTGAAATCGATATATTATTAGAATCAAACCAATATTCATCAGGATTAAATTCAGAATCATTTGTTCCGTCCACAATAATAAATTGATTATACAAATCTGATAATGACACATCTGCTCCTTCACATACAGTAAGCACTTTATCTTCTCCTGGACCAAATGGTATAGTTAACCAATGCCAAATATCAGCTTGATCCTGCAAAACTATTGGTTCAGCACTACCAAAAAACTGAACTTCTCTTCTAACAGATAACATATATGAATAGGCAAATTTACCTGCGCCAGTGTCTGGGAAATCAACAGCAGAACCAGTAAAAGAAACTCCTGAAGGTCCACCAACTTGCTGGTATTCAAAAACTGTATTGTCGTAAATAATACTACTAAAATCAGTACCTTCACCTGCATAAACACTTAAATCAAATGTGTCATTCCCACATAAACTGCCATCAGCTTCAACGCCATTTGCTACATTTGGGTCAATAGGTTGAAAATCATCACCTGCATTAAAATTGGCTGCATTTATTACAAATGTAGCATTAGTATCATAACTCAACGAACTTCCTACTGCATTAAACATTGTATTATATTGAATAAGATTTCCTATTTGATCAATGTTAAATGTATATCCCCAAACAAGTTCCTCAGGACTATAAACTACAGCTTTACCATTATTATTTAGCCATTCTAGGATATCATTTTCGTTCCCTATACCATCGAAAAAGACAAGTTCATCAGTTGCATCTTTACTACAGATTGAGTTATCTGTGTAAGAAGCGGTCAAATCAATAAACCAGTTAGTAGCTGACTCAGAATAAACCGAAGAATCAACAAGTATACATGTCAAATTTGGATTATTATTCAAGCTTACTTGAAACATTTGTGTATTAACTCCATTTTTAAGATTAATAATTTCTAATAATGGATTATCAAACGCATTTAATATAAATAATGGATTAGCTGAAACATCTAAAACTGAAATATCTGTATCAATAGCTTCCAATTGGTTTAGTTGTATAAGCGATGATAAATTTATATCGCTTATCGATGTAGAGGATATATCTAAAAATTCTAGTTGATTATTATTTAGTAAATTAAGACTTACAACGTTACTACAATTTTCAATATCTAAACCTTGTAAATTAATATAATTTGTTGTGCTGAGTGAGGAAATACTAGTATCACTAAGATCAATGAACTCTAAAAATACACTATTTGGCATTTGAAGATTTGCTAATCCAATATTACCAGACAAATTTAGATTAATCAAGTTTATATTTTGTGAAAAATCTACACCATCAAAGCTACTGCTATTTGTTTGAATAGTGATATTGGTTAACGCTGTATTTTGTGAAACATTAACATCAAAAAGTCGAGGGGAATTAAAAACTCCAATTCCTTCAAGTAAAACATTTCCTGAGAAATCAATAGTAAAAAAATTAGGTGTTGCATTGTTAAACATTGTAAAATTCTTTAGACCAACAAAGTTCTCCAATCCTGAAAAATTCGAAATAGCATAATCAGAAATAAATAAACTTTCTATGCTAGCTATATCACAAGTTTGTATCTCACCATTTAATTGTTGATCATTATCAATTTCTCTATCTATTAAATATGCTTCAAATAAAGGATCAGAAATAGTGTAGGTTTCAAAAGTTTCTGAAACAAGTGTTACAATAGTATCCTCAGCACCACATTCTGGTAAAAATCCCCTAGCATTAAATTTATAGTCACCTGGACCTGTTATTTCGGTTAAGGGGCTTGCCGTTAAAGGATCATCACCAACATTAAACCAAAAATCGTCTGGGTTAAAAGTAGGATCCTCAGTATCATCAATTAATTCTAGCTGACTATATAAATCATCAAATGTTATGGTATTAAAATCACATACAGCTATTGTAATATTTGGACCAGCTTTAAACGAAATTGTTACATCGTTAACGGTTAAAAATGCATCCGATTCTATGGTTACAGGTTCTAAGGTTCCAATACTAAAGCTTGTTATGATATTAACTTTAAATGTGTAGAAAAATTTACCTGCTCCTGTATCAGGAAAATCTACAAACAATCCCTCAATATTATCAACCGCAGGACTAAATTCAGGATCTATGCCTTCTTGTGAAACATCAAAACTTGAATTATCAAATTTTTCATCATGAGGATTCAGACCTGTGATGTCTCCCAAATCGTAATTCTCAATTTCGCATAATACACCATTAGTGCCTGTACTTTCTCCTGCAACTGCAAATCCGTCGTAGAAAATAGTAACTGATGAAAAAGCGGTATTACCAAAAAAATCTTCAGCAGTAAAACCGATCAAAAATGATAAAGTATCATCTGATAATTGTTGATTTATAATTGCATACGTCCAGGTTACATCTGTAAGTGAAGAAACAGTCGCTCCTCCATTATTATTTAACCAACTATTCAATTCTACCTGATTACCTTGTCCATCGTAAATAAGAAACAAATTACTAGCTGATTGAGTTAAAAGGATAGTTGTTGTAGAACTATCAATATAGGTGGCTGTGCTATCCTTAATCCAGTTTGTGTTATTCTGAGCTGTGGTAGCATTATCGACATAAATAAACTCTAGATTTGGATTACCGAACAGTGAAACATTAGATAATGTTGAATTTGCATTGTTATTGAGATTCACCTGAGTTAAATCTGCATTAGAACAAAACAAAAATTCTAAAACAGGGTTATTTGAGATATCTAAACTACCAATATTTGAATTACTACATTGAAGCACAGTTAATCCTAATAAATTTGATACATCTAACTCAGAAATTGGGTTATCATTAATAAAAAGACTTGTAATATTTGAATTGCCTGACAAATCTAATTCAGACAAATTATTGTTACTTAAACTTAAAGCATTGATATTAATGTTATTTGTTAAATCAATTGAATCAAATTCGGTACCAAACGTTCCTATAGTTAAATCACTTAATGCAATATTGGATGCTATATCAATAGCAGAAAGCAATGGAGTATCAATAATTCTTATAACGGTTAATAGTGAATTAGAATTAAAATCTATGGTATTAATAACGACCTGATTATCTATCAATTGAAAGTTAGTCAGTGAATTAAAATCCTCGAGTCCTGTAAAATCAGATATATCATATCCTGAAATATCCAAACTAGGAATTAACGATATATCACTAGTTAATACTTGACCATTTACCTGTCCATCACTATCTATATTTTCTGTAACAAGAAACAACTCAAATTCCTCATCGGGTATCGACGTTAATTGAGCGCTTAAATTAAAGCTTATCAGAAAAATGGAAAAAAGAAAAAAGTAATTACTGTTTTTTGAAATTATAGTCAAAGACATATAATACATTGCACGTTTTATCATGTTGGTTGGTTTTAGTCCATACATGATTAAGTATTTTAGTAAAATGGGGCTCGTGCTATTAAAATTGAATCATAAAAATCAATGATTCTATAAAAAGATATTTAAATATATTAAAACTAGCTTTGTTTTCAAAGGAAATATCTTTCAAATGATAATACTTGAATTTTAAAAATATGCGAACAAGACTTAAGTTCTCTACTCAAATAATACAAAAGCTGCCCATTTTAATGGTTCATTATAATATTTTTCTTGCATAGTTCGTTGTGCAAAAGAAAACGCTTTTCTCACTTGTTTATCTTTAATCCAGCTTTTATAAAACAAGCTCATGAACTCAGCTGTTTCTGAATCAGGCACTTGCCACAAACTCATTACAATAATATCAACTCCAGCCATTTTAAAGGCGCGTTGCAACCCATACACACCTTCACTACTATCAATATCTCCTAGTCCTGTTTCACATGCGCTCAAGACAACCATATCTGTGTTAGATAAATCCATATTTGAAATTTCCATAGCTGTTAAAATCCCATCTTCTTTTGTGTTCGGATTACTACCATGTTTCCATGTATAGTTTGCTCCAGCTAAAATAAGTCCTGAACGTAATAAAGGATCTTCTGACAATCGGTATTGATCTTCGGTACTTAAATTATATTCATTGATATCTTCAAGATTTAAATTCTCATAAAAAAAGCCGTGTGTTGCTATGTGAATAATGTTAGGACTATGACCACTAATCGATTTAAAATTAGCTTCCGTAGCCTGTTTTCCAGATAGAACTTTACTCGATTTGTTATTTGTTAAAAATAAATCATGTAACGTATTGACTTCACCTAACGCTCCTTTTAAATGTGTCCAGCTCTCACCTCTACTTCTTGTTGCTTTTGTGCTTATCAATGCTTCAGAATTTAAAAATTTATAGTTACTGGTCATTTTAGTTACACTATCATTATCATTTAGTTCAACATCATAATCAATACCACCTATAAATAATGTAAAATCAGATTTTGGTTCTGTAATTTCTTTAGCAAGGATTGCCGAACTACTTAATTGTACTATAGGGTAAATTTGTCCCAAAGACTTCTTATTAATTTTTCTGAGAGCTGAAAATTGAATTTGATTTAATAACCCAGAAGGAGAAAAGTAAATTGTATCGCTTTTAGAAACATGCTTATTAATAGGCTTCCAAATTAAATCGTATAAACGTGAACTATTATAAAGCTCATTGGGTTTTGTGTTTTCTAAAATTGAACTTAATTCTCGCTCTTCAAATAAATAAGTGATTTTTGGAGTTTTCCAATTTCTTTTGTAAATGTATGCAGCATACATTATATTATCTGTTTTCATATTATTATTAGACAGCACAAAGTTTGTGAACTCTATTACAATTGAATTATCATCTAGTTTATCTCGTGAATCTTTCCAATCCTTAGATAATTTTAAAACATCTCCAAACTCTAAACTATAGCGCTTTACTAGCTGAGATTCTTCTGAATTTATATGTACTTTTAGGCTATCGGTATCTACGGTTCTTTCAATAATAGGTTGACTTAACACTTTAGCCAATAAACGTTTATTGTTTCTATAATCATCTATTTTTAATTTAACTTCTAAGTCATCTAATGTTCTTAGCTGACTTAATACATCTTTGGAATTATTTAATAACAACCCTTTCAGCATTAATTGGTTGTTTAAGTTTAATTCGTTCCAAGAATTTTTTATTTTTGGATTACTGAAAGGAATAGATTGCATGTCATCAAAATGTTTGAAAATTACTTTTAAAAATGCTTTTTTTTCAGTTTCACTCCTGAATTTAAAAATTTGATCCAATTCTTTAATCAATACTTCATTTGAAGTCTGCATTATAGGAAGCGCTTTTTGATAATCATTCAAACCAATGTACGTATGCCCCAAACTTTTTAGCATCATACCATAATCAGGATGCGCTTCACTAAACTTCAATTTAATATTTGTTGTTGCATTTTTGAGTAATGGCAAAGCCTCTTCAAAACGAAATAAGTTATTATAGGCATTAGCTAGATTAAATTGACGATTGTAAAACGCTTCAGTATCAAATGTTAAATTATTTTTAGCTAAAGCTATATTTTCTTGCATTAATGAAATAGCTTTTTCTTCTTGACCTAATTTCAAGAGTGTTTTAGCATAATCGTTGAGTTGATAACCATACTGTGGGTGATTATTATCAAATCTATCTAAGAAAATAGTTAACGCTTCTTTAAAAAGCTCTTCTGCTTTAGTATAATTTCCAATGCTGTAGTAATAATCACCAATATTATTAATAAGTTTTCCGTAGTCATCATGAGTCTTTTCATGAGTTTTTTCCATGGCATCTTTAGCAGCATTGTAAAATTCTAATGTTTTTTGTTTTTCGCCCAGTCTATTATATATATACGCTATATTCTGCAATCTAGTGCCATAACTTGTACTTGTTGGTTTTGTTAAATTGATAGATTTCTTTGAATAAAACAGAGATTTCTCATAATTACCAATTCTATCATAAGCTTGTCCAAAATTATTATAAAGATTTGGAAGAAATTGACTTTTAGCACCTAGTATCGTTTCTACTTCTTTAAGTAGAGCAATTTCTTTTTTAAATTCATCAACATTATGATACAAAATTGATAACGTATAAATTGCAACAGCATAATAGATGTCATTCTTCTGTTCATCACTAAAACTATCAACTACATCTTTTTGAAGTACGATTGCTTTGCTATACTCACCTGTTTTTTCATATATCTGGGTAAGATTTGTAACAGCATTTGTATAATCAGAATTCTTTTTTCCTGAGTAGGATTCAATTATAGAAATTGACTCTTCAGCAGTAGTAATAGCTATTTCATAGTTGCCTTGACTCTTATAAATTGCGGATAAATCTGAAAGGCATCTACCATACTCAATATGTGTTTTACTATAAAGGTTTTCAATAAGGCTCAGTGAAGATTTCAAATATTTTTCAGCTAAAGTATAATCTCCAATAGCTCTGTAAGTCATTGCTATACTATTTAAGTTTTTAGCAAACTCTATATTCTTATTTTTTCCTTTTTGTTTAAATACATCTAATGCTTCTTGAAAGTAAAAAATTGCATCTTCATATTGCTCAATGAAACGACATAAATTTCCAAAATATATAGACTTATTAGCATAATTGAGTGTGTTATCTTTGGCGTTTTGTTTAAGTATATCAAGCGAAGTTTTCACTAATGGAAATGCTTCTTGTCTCAATTCTAATTCTACATAGGATTTTCCTAGATTGAATAGTGTATTTGTTTTTTCTGAAAGGTATTTTGGAGAAAAGTTTTCGGATATGGTTTTAGCCTCAATAAAAGCAAGTTTAGCAGCTTCAAAATCAGTCGAATCTAGCGCTAAAAGACCTCTATTATAATTAGATGCCAAATCACTATAATCTTCCTCTTATGCCTGAACAAAATTTATAAAAAGAAAACACAAACAATCTAACTGCTTACGAATCAAATTAGGTATTGTCATAATAATTAATAGCTTAATTAATTATAACTAAAGTTTATTAAATTAAAGGTAGAGATGGTTATAGTGTACTTAAAGATTAAAAATACTGTAATAAAATAAGTATACCAAACTATACAAATCGTATATGAATCATAACGCATTAAGCAAACTTTACTAAATCTACTTCATTAATAGCTCCATGAGATGCATAAGCCACAGTAACTCCATTTTTTATAATGAGCAATTGAGGTGATTGATGCATCACTTGAAATTTATAACCTACTTCATTAGAGACATCACGATGACTTAATAAATCCAAATAATACAAATCTATATTAGCATCTAAATCATACATACTCACAAACTGATTCATAACCATACTACTTATTCCACAGCGTGTTGAGTGCTTAAAAACAACTTGAGTTTTAGTTTTAGAACGCTCACTAATATCTTCTAATTGAGATATACTATTTAAAGCTTGCCAAGGCAACACTTTTTCATCCTTAGGTTCAGAAGAACCAAATATACTTTTTAAAAATCCCATGATCTGTTTTTATAGTTAAGTCGTAAACTATTTGACAGCTTACACCCTGACGAAACGTCATTAGATATTACACAAAACCAGTCATTTTGTCGTTAGTTTTCTGCAAAACTGATTTGGTAAGATTATTGACTTATCACTATCGAAATTACTAATAATAAAATTAAATCATACATATGAACTTTAATAATTATACTATAAAATCTCAAGAGGCAATCCAGCAAGCACAACAGCTTGCTCAAAGCTTGGGACATCAGCAAATTGAAAATGAACACATTTTTAAAGCCATTTTTGAAGTTGACGAAAACGTTTTGCCATTCATACTAAAAAAGCTTAACGTTAATATTGATGTTTTAAAATTAGCCTTAGATAAGCAATTGGAGAGTTTTTCTAAAGTATCTGGAGCAGACATTATGCTTTCAAGAGATGTAGGAACAACACTCAATGAAGCGTCAATTATTGCAAAGAAGATGAATGACGATTATGTGTCTGTTGAACATTTAATTCTTGCAATTTTTAAATCAAAGAGCAAAATTGCACAAATGCTTAAAGATCAAGGTGTCACTGAAAAAGCCTTAAAAAGTGCCATTGAAGAATTACGTAAAGGCGATCGAGTGACTTCTCAAAGTCAAGAAGATACCTATAATTCACTAAATAAATATGCTAAAAATTTAAATCAGTTGGCTAAAGATGGAAAGCTTGATCCTGTCATTGGTCGTGATGAAGAGATTAGACGAATTTTACAAATCTTATCTAGACGTACAAAAAACAACCCGATTTTGGTAGGTGAACCTGGAACTGGTAAAACTGCAATTGCAGAAGGCTTAGCTCATCGAATTATTGATGGAGATATTCCAGAAAATTTAATCGATAAACAAATCTATGCTTTAGATATGGGAGCCTTAATAGCTGGTGCAAAATTTAAAGGTGAATTTGAAGAACGACTTAAGGCTGTAATCAAAGAAGTTACCACAAGTGAAGGTGATATTGTTTTGTTTATAGACGAGATTCATACATTAGTAGGTGCTGGTGGTGGACAAGGTGCTATGGATGCTGCGAATATTTTAAAACCTGCTCTCGCTAGAGGTGAACTTCGAGCTATTGGTGCCACGACTCTTGATGAGTACCAAAAATATTTCGAAAAAGATAAAGCTCTCGAACGTCGTTTCCAAAAGGTTATGGTCAATGAACCTGATACTGAAAGCGCTATTTCAATATTGCGAGGAATCAAAGAAAAATATGAGACACATCACAAAGTTCGTATAAAAGATGATGCTATTATTGGTGCAGTTGAATTATCTGAACGTTATATTACTAATCGTTTTCTTCCGGATAAAGCGATTGATCTTATGGATGAGGCAGCTTCTAAACTTCGAATGGAAATTAATTCTAAGCCTGAAGAGTTAGATGTTTTAGATAGAAAAATCATGCAAATTGAGATTGAAATTGAAGCCATCAAGCGTGAGAAAGATGAAGTAAAACTTAAAACACTTCGAGCAGATTTAGCAAATCTTAAAGAAGAACGTAATGAGCTTAATGCCAAGTGGAAGAGTGAAAAAGAAGTGGTTGATAATATTCAAAATGCAAAATCTAATATTGAAGACTATAAATTAGAAGCTGAACGTGCTGAACGCGAAGGCGACTATGGAAAAGTAGCAGAAATACGCTACGGAAAAATTAAACAAGCTCAAGAGCAATTAGAAGCTCTTCAAAAAGAATTGCAAGAAAATCAAAATGAAAGTTCTTTAATTAAAGAGGAAGTTACTTATGATGATATTGCGGAAGTTGTAGCAAAATGGACTGGAATCCCTGTAACTAAAATGTTGCAAAGTGAACGTGATAAACTCTTAAAACTAGAAGATGAGTTACATAAAAGAGTTGTAGGACAAGAAGAAGCAATCGTTGCTGTTAGTGATGCTGTAAGACGCTCAAGAGCAGGTTTACAAAATCCACAAAAACCAGTAGGTACTTTTCTTTTCCTAGGAACACCTGGTGTAGGAAAAACAGAATTAGCTAAAGCTCTTGCTGAATATTTATTTGACGATGAAAATGCGATGACTCGAATTGATATGAGTGAATATCAAGAACGTCATAGTGTGAGTCGCTTAGTCGGTGCGCCTCCAGGTTATGTTGGTTATGATGAAGGTGGACAATTAACTGAAGCTGTGAGACGTAAACCCTATTCAGTAGTATTATTAGATGAAATTGAAAAAGCACATCCAGATACATTCAATATTTTATTGCAGGTATTAGATGAAGGTCGATTAACAGATAACAAAGGTCGTGTTGCCGATTTTAAAAATACAATCATTATTATGACTTCAAATATGGGAAGCCATATCATTCAAGAGCGTTTTCAAGCAACAAAAGATATTGATTCTGCTATGGAAGCAGCTAAAGTTGATGTCTTAGGATTACTGAAACAAAGTGTCAGACCCGAATTCTTAAATCGAATTGATGATACGATTATGTTTACCCCTTTAACAAAAAAAGATATCTCAGCCATTGTTGGGTTACAATTAAAAGGTGTTCAAAAAATGATTGCAAAACAAGGCATAACATTTGACGCAACGACAGAAGCAATGGCCTATTTAGCAGAGAAAGGTTATAATCCAGAATATGGTGCAAGACCTGTAAAAAGAGTGATTCAAAAAGAAGTATTAAATGCGCTAAGCAAAGAAATTTTATCAGGAAAAATCACAACTGATAGCATTATACTACTAGATGCTTTTGATAACAATCTAGTATTTAGAAATGAAGCAAGCTTTGTAGCAGAAGAATTTTAAAATATTGTGTAACAAAATATTAATATAATAGTCTTTTAAGTGGTTGGTTAGTTGAAAAGCAATGCGAATTTTAGAAATAAAATAAGCGTTGCTTTTCTGTTATAAGAATTGAGTACAATTTTAAATACTGACAAATAAAAAAATGAGCCGATATCGACTCATTTTTTTATTTTAAATCTATTAATAAAGTGATTAGAACTTCATTCCTACACCAAAACCAATAATAATTGGATCAACATTAACTTCTGCTGTACTGGTAGAGTCATTATTTGCTGTCACTTCAGTTTTAAGAAAGACTTTTTTAAAGTCAAAATTAATAAACCATTTTTCGCTTAAGTTATAATCTAAACCTGCTTGAATTAAATATCCAACTTGATTTTTGTAATCAATAGAATTTAAATCTCCAGCATCTTCGTTATAAAAAGAAGTGTAATTTATTCCAGCTCCAACGTAAGGCTTGAAATCATTAGAATAAAAATGATGTTGTAATGATAATGTTGGAGACAATAGTGAAATACTACCAAGGTTATTACCATCCGCAATTTTCACATCGTGAGTTGACGTCGTTAGCATTAATTCAACAGACATCTTTCTACTTAAAAAGTAAGTAATATCAATTTCTGGGGCAAATGCCGTAGATAATTCAACTTCAATTCCGTCAACATTATCATAAAAGTATGTTGCTGGATCTACCATAACAACTCTAACACGAGCTTGCCATTTATTATAATCTTCATCATTAGTCTTTTCTTCATCTTGAGCTTGTGCATTGAAGACAAACAAACAAGTTATAATTGTGCTGAGTATTAGTTTTTTCATAATGTAAGCGGTTTAATATTTAATGCAATATATATGATTTAAAGATTAATGCAAAAATATTATATAAATACTGTTAAAAACATAGGGATTATTCTTGTTTTAGATACAGGCTGTACTTTATTTAAATAAAAACAACTAATACAGAAAAAATAAAATTAAAAATATACCATTCGGTATATTTTGTATATTTGTATTATGTTGACCAAATCAGAACATACTAAATTACACATACTAAGAACAGTTGCTCCAATATTTAATAAAAACGGGTACGCTGCTACTAGTATGAGCGATATAACAAAAGCAACAGAATTGACAAAAGGAGCTATTTATGGCCATTTTAAAAATAAAGAAACATTATCCGTTTCGGCATTTAAATTTAATGTAAAGCAAATGATGTCTAAAATTACTGAACATTTATCTACCAGTGATTCTCCAATAAAAAAGCTATACTTAATTTCAGATTTTTATCGTAATTATTATTCTTTTAGCAAGAAACTTGGAGGTTGTCCAGTGTTAAATATTGGTGTTGATGCAAACAATCAAAACACACTTTTATTAAAGAATGTTAGAATAGTAATTGAACGTATTCAAGACCAAGTGGCCTCAATTATTGAGGATGGAATTGAATTAGGTGAAATATCTTCTGAAATAAATGCAATGCAGTATGCTAAACGCTTAGACACATTAATACAAGGTGCAATCTTTATGACCTATACTATGAATGATGATTACTATATGGAAGAAACAATGGATCAAATTGATCACATGATAACTAACGAAATGAGACTATAAAAAATTTAATCTAAAATATACCGATTGGTATATTTATAATACCATACAAATGAAACTATTAAAAACTGTAACCAGTGAAGCCAGAATCAGATTTCAAGATTGCGATCCTTTTAATCATTTAAATAATGCCAGTTATATTAATTACTTTTTGAATCATCGTGAAGACCAATTATTAGAACAATACAATATTAACATCTACCAAATGGCACAAAAAACAGGAATTAGTTGGGTCTTAAAAAGCAATCAAATAGCTTATCTCAAACCCGTTTTATTAATGGAAAAAGTTTTAATTGAATCACAACTTATTGCATTTGACAAAAGTAATTTAAAAGTTGAAATGCGAATGTTTAATGCTGATAAGTCTCATTTAAAAGCTTCTTTATGGTGTAATTTCACTCATTTTAATTTACTAAAACAACAAAAAGAAATACATAATGAAAGGTTTAAGACTTTATTTGAATCTATACTAAACCCAGTAAATGAAACTATTTTTGAGGATAGAATTTTAACTTTAAGAAGAAAAAACACTAGTGCACATCAAAAAAGCGAACCTAAATAGATTCACTTTTTTGATATAAAAACTTTGTTTTTAACGTCTTTAAAACTTCATTCCGACACCTAAACCTATAACTCAAGGATCAATTCCTACTTCTGAACTCTCTGTCGCACCTTTTGGTGTTACATCTGTTTGAAGAAATAGTTTTTTAATATCTAAGTTTAAGAACCATTTTTCATTTAAATTATAATCCACACCAGCTTGTAATGAAAAACCAACTGTATTTTCATAGTCTAGGTCTTCTAAATCTCCACTATCGACTCCATAAAAAATAGTATAATTTATACCTGCACCTACATAAGGTTTAAAGTCATTTGCATAGAAATGATATTGTAAATTAAGTGTTGGTGGTAATAACCAAACATGACCTAAGTCTGCAACATCTTCAATTTCTACTTCATGCTTAGTTGTTGCTAATATTAATTCTGCAGCAATATTTTTATTGAAAAAATAAGTAAAATCAAATTCAGGTGTAAATGCAGTAGAAATATCTACATCTGCACCATCAATATCATCACTTGGAGAAGGAACTACAGAAAGAACTCTAAAACGAACTTGCCATTTATTATAATCATCGTTAGATGTTTCTTCATCTTGAGCTTGAGTGTTGAACACAAATAAACAAGCTAAAACTGCACTAAAAATTATTTTTTTCATAATATCTATGTTTTAATATTTAATGCAAAAATATTCCGCAAAACAAGAATAAATACTGATATAAATCATTGTTTAACATCTATAATTAATTCAGATTTTTAAAACCTAAATAAATTATTTCACATTTTGATTTTCAAGAAAACAACTAATAAAAAAAAGTTTAGACAACTCCCTTTTTGTGGATTAATTAAATTTTAAAAAAAATATTCGACGAACTGCACAATAAAAATTAAGTTTTAACATTAGTATTCGTATATAAGTATTAACTTTGAAATGCTATTAATTCCAACTTCAGCTTAAGACAATAATTACATTTTGTTATAGCTATCCCTCAGCTTATAAAGAGTTTTTAAGTTATTTTCAAATACCTACTAAAGAATACTATGGAATTAAATAAATACATTGACCACACCCTGTTAAAGGCTACAGCCACTGAACGAGACATTATTGATTTATGTAATGAAGCTAAAAAATATAAATTCTTCTCAGTATGCATTAACAGTAGTTTTATACCATTAGCAAAACAATTACTTAAAGGATCTTCTGTTAAGATTTGTACTGTTGTTGGATTTCCACTAGGAGCTACTGCCACTGAAACTAAAGTTTTTGAAGCAAAGCAAGCTATTACAGCAGGAGCACATGAAATAGATATGGTTTTAAATATTGGTTTTTTAAAGAGTAAAAACTATGTTGAAGTCTTTAAGGACATTAGTGATGTAAAACTTGCCATCGGTAAAACCACGCTTAAAGTTATCATAGAAATAAGTGAATTATCTAAAAATGACATTGTTAAAGCATGTGAAATCTGTTTAGATGCTAAAGTTGATTTTGTTAAAACTTCTACAGGTTTTTCTAAAAGTGGAGCAACACTTACTGCTGTTAAAATCATGAAGAAAACAGTAAAAAATAGAGCTAAAATAAAAGCATCAGGAGGAATTGGTGACTTAGAAACTGCAAAAAAATACATTGAAGTTGGTGTTGAAAGAATTGGAACCTCTAAAGGTGTAGCTATTATATCAGAAGAAATGTCTGAAGCTTAAAAGATATCTCTCCTTTTGTTTATATTTGAACCATGAGTGTACATATTGAAGCCAAAAAAGGCGATATAGCAGAAACTATTTTATTACCTGGAGATCCACTGCGAGCAAAATGGATTGCTGAAACTTTTCTAGAAAACCCAAAATGCTTTAATAAAGTTAGAGGTATGCTTGGTTATACAGGTACCTACAATGGCAAGTCAATTTCAGTCATGGGAACAGGAATGGGAGTTCCGAGTATTTCTATTTACACACACGAATTGATTACTGAATATGGTGTTAAAAATTTAATCCGTGTTGGTAGTGCTGGTTCATATCAAAAAGATGTAAAAGTTAGAGATATTGTTTTAGCAATGGCTGCATCTTCAAACTCTGGTATAAACAATTCAAGATTTGATGGCGCATATTACGCACCTACTGCTAACTTTGATTTGTTTATTAATGCTGTAAACATAGCCAAGGAAAAAAACATACCTATCAAGGCCGGAAATGTTTTATCGTCTGATGAATTTTATGAAGATGATAGTGATTCTTACAAAAAATGGTCAAAATTTGATGTTCTTTGTGTTGAAATGGAAGCTGCTGGTTTATATACTGTTGCTGCAAAACATGATGTTAAAGCTCTTGCTATTCTTACAATTTCCGATTCATTAGTGACTGGTGAACACACTAGCAGTAAAGAACGAGAAACCACATTTAGAAGCATGATTGAAATTGCACTAGAATTGGCTTAACAATAACTTTAATAAATATTTGCTAGAGCTCTTTTCCATTAATAAGTTAATTTGATTTAATATTCATCAACTATGAAACATATACTAATACTCGCCTTTGCTTTCTGTTTAATTGTACCTGCTAATGCCCAAGAAGATAATAAATCGACTACAACCACTTATTATCTGATTAGACATGCAGAAAAAGACCGTACAGACAAAAGCAATAAAAATCCTGATTTAACTAAAGAAGGTCATTCTAGAGCTGAAAATTGGAATAATGTTTTTCAAAACATAACATTTGATGCTGTGTACTCTACCAATTACAATCGTACCATACAAACCGCTACTCCTACTGCTAAGTCACAAAGTTTAGAGATTAAGTCTTATGATCCTAGAAATCTGTTTTCAGATGAATTTGCAAATGAAACTAAAGGTAAAACGGTTTTGATAGTCGGACATAGTAATACAACTCCAATGTTTGTTAATGCCATTTTAGGTGAAAAGAAATATGAATTTATTGATGATAACGATAACGGCTGCTTGTTTATCGTTACAATTACCAATGAAGTAAAAATTGATCAAGTACTAAAAATCAATTAACCTTTATATTCTTTAATTCAATTTTAGAAAGTAATGTTAGAGCACCATCTTCAAACAATTTTGGAAGTTCTTTTAGAGTCTTAATTTTATCGTTTGGTTTGTAATTATTATAATCTAAAAAACGAATATCATTAATAAAACGTTCGTTATAAGCTTCTCTAAAACGCATTCCCTTCCCATCAATCTCATTATATGAATACGCTAAATAACCAAGCTTAAATGATTCACTATTAATCCAATACACAAAAACATCTTCGTAATCCTCGCCTCCGCCTTCTTTATGAAATGTCACCTTTATAGCGTAATGCTTTTCATTATTAATTACAACATCATCTAGACGTTTTTTATTCACAGCTTTATCATTTAATCCGTATGGCAATACTGAAAAATAATGAACCGAATTTACAGATGCTGAATAGTTTACTTTCATAGAATCTTCAACAAAAACTGCTTCATTAGTATTGATATGCCTTTCGAACCCATCGTTACTAAGCACATCAAAAATCGAATCTTTATTATTTTCAATAGTCATACGCATAAGCATAAATTTTCCCTTATCTCTATCTGCATAATAATATTTGTCTCTAAAATCAAATCCAATTTTAGATATTCCAACCTTTTCGCTTCCAGAAATTTGAATTGATTTATTGATGATAAATTCAGCTGAAAGCTGCTCATTATCTAAATTTTTACAGTTCAAAAGAAAAGTAGCAAAGACAGAAACTAGTATGTATTTCATTATGTTATATTTTAATAAACTCTAAGTCGTAAAGTTAGTTTTCCAATTACATAAAATAAAACTTATAAGGTCTAAACTTTTAACTTATAACTATAAAAACTACCTTTGCTTTCTATGCACAAACCAGTAAACATAAAGAATAAAAAAGCCAAGTTTGAGTACGAAATACTTGATACTTATACTGCTGGTATTGTTTTAACTGGTACCGAAATTAAATCGATTAGAGATAGTAAAGCTTCTATAGCAGAAAGCTTTTGTGAATTTAATGATCGAGGTGAATTATTTGTTATTAATATGACCATTCAAGAATATGTTTATGGTAATTATTACAACCACAAACCAAAAGCAGAACGAAAATTACTTCTAAATAAACGTGAGCTTAAAAAATTAGAAAAAGAGGTTAATATTAAGGGTAATGCTATTATTCCACTACGATTATTTGTAAATGAAAAAGGTTTAGCAAAATTAGAAATTGCTCTAGGTAAAGGTAAAAAACTATATGATAAACGTGATACCATAAAGGACCGAGATAATAAGAGAAACCTTGACCGCATCAAAAAAATATACAAATAACATTGTTTCCTTTGGCATCGTATTTGTACGAAAATATTTAACAATTACATTAGTTTTATTTATGATTGTTTAACAATCAGCACGTATTAAAATGTCTAAGTTTGGCATTAGCTAGGCAACCCTTTTAATTAAAAGTACGTCTATTAATAAAAGACCATCAATCAACTCTATGAAGACAACTCTACTCTCTGCATTTGCATTACTTTGCACAATCACAACATTTTCACAAATTAAAGGAACCGTTACTAATACTAAAAGTGAACCTTTACCCTTTGTAAATATTTTCATTGAAAACACCTATAAAGGTACTACTAGTAATGAAGATGGTAATTATGAACTCAATATTACCACACCAAATACTTACACTGTGGTTTTTCAATTCTTAGGCTACAAGACAGTAAAAAAAACAGTGACTATTGAATCTTTTCCATTTAACCTCGATGCTGAATTAGCTGATGAAGAAATTTCATTAAATGAAGTCGTTGTAACTGCTGGAGAAAATCCTGCTAACAATATCATAAGACAGGCTATTGCTAAACGAAAAGAAAATCTTGAGAAGATTAAAAGCTTTAAAGCTGATTTCTATTCTCGTGGTCTAATTAGAATTAAAGATGCTCCTGAAAAAATTCTTGGTGAAGAAATCGGTGACCTTGGTGGTGGTCTAGATTCTACTAGAAGTGGTGTGATTTATTTATCTGAAACCATCTCTAAACTTGAATATTTAAGGCCAAATAAACTGAAAGAACGAATCTTAGCTTCTAAAGTAAGTGGTGACGACAAAGGCTTCAGTTTTAATAATGCTATTGATGTCGAATTTGAATTGTACAACAACTCCATCGAACTTGGAAACCAAATCATATCACCAATAGCTAATAATGCCTTTGGTTATTATAGTTATACTTTGGAAGGTGTCTTTTATGATGACAAAGGACATTTAATCAATAAAATTAAAGCAACACCTCGTCGTAAAAACGATCCAGTGTTTGAGGGTTTTATTTACATTGTTGAAGACCAATGGACAATTTATGCGGCCGAACTTGACATTACTGGTATACAAGCCAAACTTCCAGCTGTAGACAAAATCACTCTAACACAAAATTATTCGTATTCTGAACAAGATAAACTCTGGACTAAAATATCTCAAAACATCGATTTTAAATATGGTTTATTTGGAATAAAAGGCGATGGAAGATTTACAGCTGTATACAGTAATTACATCATCAATCCAGGTTTAACAAGAAAAAACTTTAGTAAAGAAATTGTGTCTTTTGCAAAAGAAGCCAATAAAAAAGATTCTATGTTCTGGGAAACAGTAAGACCAGTTCCGCTTACAGATGAAGAAGTTAATGACTACATCAAAAAAGATAGCATTCAAATTATAAAAGACTCTAAAGTATATAAAGATTCTGTAGATGGAGTGAATAATAAATTTAAAATTGGTGATATTCTTGGCGGCTATAATTACAGCAATACATACAAGAATTGGAGCGCAGGAATCACCTCTCCTATTGAAGCTATTAGCTTCAATACTGTTCAAGGTTGGAATGGAAATATTGGTGGTTATTTCACTAAAGCCTATGACGAAGATTATAATCGCTACCTAAGTATTAACGGGAATATGAACTATGGCTTTAGTGATGATCGCTTGCGTGGTACTATATCAACAACATATAAATTTAATAATATTAGTCGACCATTTTTAACAATTTCTGGTGGAATCCAAGCTACACAATTTAACGGCACTAATCCTATCTCAAGGATAGAAAATACTGTTAGCAGTTTGTTTTTTGAAGACAACTACATGAAGCTTTATGATAGAAGTTTTGTTCAAGCCAGTTATTCTGAAGAGTTATTTAATGGGTTTAGATTTTACTCGACACTCAGCTATGAAAGACGTAAAGCATTATTTAATACTAGTGATCAAGTCTTTTATCCTGAAGGTGATGATATATACACAAGTAATAACCCTTTAAGTGAAGCTGCTTATGGCATTGCACCATTTGAAACACACAATATTGTAAAATTAAATGTGCTAGCACGTATCAATTTCGGCCAAGAATATTTGAGTTATCCTAATGGTAAATATAACATTACTAAAGCTAAATATCCTACGCTATTAGTTGGATATGAAAAAGGCTTAGGTGCAACTATTGATGATTACAATTTTGATCAAATAAAAGCAAGACTTTATCAATCTTTTAATGTATCAAATATGGGTAGATTTAGCTATAATATTAGAGCTGGAAAATTCTTTAATGCAGATGACATATCATTTGTCGACTTCCAGCACTTTAACGGAAATCAAACACATTTTAGTCAAAAAGGAAACTATACAGATGTTTTTAATAATCTAGGGTATTACGATTTGAGTACGAATGATTCATATTTAGAAATGCATGCTGAACATGATTTTAATGGTTTTATTTTAAGTAGAGTACCATTGTTGAAAAAACTAAACTTCAATTTAGTTGTTGGCGCGCATGCGCTATCAACACCAGACAATAAGCCATATCAAGAATACACCATTGGTTTAGATAATATTGGTTGGGGAAAATGGCGCTTCTTACGTGTTGATTACGTGCGTTCTTATCAAAGTGGATTTATGAGTGATGCTGTATTATTTGGATTAAAATTCTTTTAGTACTAATTTTTCAAAAGCTTAAATGTTTCATCTAATTTTTCAGAAGAGACATTTAAAAAATATAATCCAGAAGATAAGTTAGATGTATCAACTTGTGATTGATTTTGAAATTGAGCAACTTGCTTTCCAAAGCTATCATAGATAATAATATCATAATTAGTCAGTTGAGACGCAATTGTGATTGTGTTACTAAATGGGTTTGGGCTAACAAAAAAACCTATAGTATCATTTTCTGAAATGCTCAGTAAATCACAATTTGGATTTGTAGAAGATGTATTTGAAAACGAACCGTTATTGACCGACCAATCTTCCCAAATAACTCCCTGAGAATTTGACCAGTCTGTTAAATCAATATAATTTTCTGCGCTGTAAAGTCCTGGTATTTTCGCCACTTTTATAGCTTCTCCTGTATGATTCCATGTTAGTGGTTGCCCATCAATACAATTTTCTGGCATAAAATTGGCCACACAGTTAGACTGTAAAAAGAATGCAAACTCAGGATAATCTGGATACTCCCCATACACATAAGCTCTTCCCGAATCATCAATACAAACTGCAGTATATTCGTTACAAGCAATTCCAAAAGCGCGTGAATTATTATCGGTTGCATAACGTGCTAAAAAAGCAGCATGTCGACCTCTTCGGTCTGGATCATCATAATGTGTATCAGTAATTACATTTTCTAAAAAAGGAATGTCTAAAAAATCGTTATAACCCAAAGTCATTCTACTATGATATGGATTTGATAGAGCTTGAGCATTAGTAACTGTTCCATTTTCAGCAGAAAAATAACCACCTCCTAAAATTGCCATTCCAGCACTTGTGCCTCCAATTACTCCTCCTTTTGTATTTATAAAGTTATTTAAAACATCTTCCATAGCATTATCCTTAAAATAACTCACATAATCAAATTGATCGCCTCCAGCAAACCAAATGGCTTCAGCATTTGCCACCTTTTGAAGCACATAAGAATCTGTAGCTCCAGCTTCGTTATCAATAACGAAAGTAGTTACAGAATTTAAAGTCACTCCCAAATCAGTAAAAAAATAATCGTTATAGCCATCACTACCAGAAGCTCTTAGAACTACAACATCACCTCCATTGGCTTTATTTAAAAACCAAACCATAGCGTCATCATTTTCACTTGCTCCTCCCATTAAACAAATTCCAAACTCGTGATTCGTTTCTGCATCAACAGAGCTTCCTGTTGCATACTCGGTATAATTTTGAGCAACTATCAGTTTTGTGAATAACACTATTGTCAATGTAATTTTATTCATAAACTAGTTTTTATCTTCTAATAAGGGTACAAATCTAAATTCTCCAAATTCATGTTGTTCAAATTCTTTTGGACCTTTTCTAATAAATAAGGTCATAATTTGAACTGCATCTCCTACAGGAATCACTAACCGACCTCCTATTTTTAACTGACTCAATAAGGGCTTTGGCACAAAAGGTGCTCCAGCTGTTACAATAATACTATCAAAAGGCGCTTCATCTTTTAGTCCAATATAACCATCACCAAAAATGAGTTTTTTAGCTCTATAGCCTAATTTAGGAAGGAACTTACATGTTTTTTTGTACAACTCATGCTGACGTTCAATACTGTATACCTTAGCGCCTAATAAACATAAAACAGCTGTTTGATAACCACTCCCTGTACCGATTTCTAAGACTTTATCATCTTTTGAAATATTAAGCAATTCACTTTGAAAAGCAACTGTGTAAGGCTGAGAAATAGTCTGATCTGCTCCAATTGGAAACGCTTTATCTTGGTAAGCGTGATCTAGAAAACTGGAATCCATAAACAAATGTCTTGGTATTTTACCAATAGCATTTAATACGACTTCATCTTTAATTCCTTTTGCTTTTAAGGTTTCGACTAATTGTTGACGAAGCCCTTGATGCTTAAATGTATCTTTCAAAGTAATTCTATTTACTAGGTAAAAATAATTGAAACATTTTTATGTTGAAAGTTAAATCGTATGGAATTATCAACGCTTCAAAAAGCTGTATTATTTATTATAAAATTCACATAAAAAAACTACGAAAAATCCTATTTTTGTGTAAAACGTAAATACAATGCTAAAAGCTGGTGTTCTTGGTGCTGGTCACCTCGGAAAAATTCATTTAAGACTTCTAAATCAATCTGAAAAATATGATCTAGTAGGATTTTATGATGCAGATGAAACAAATGCAAAAAAAGTAGTTGAAGAGTTTGGCTATACATACTTTGATACCATTGAAGGACTCATAGATGCTGTAGACATGGTAGATATTGTTACACCAACTCTATCTCATTATGATTGTGCTAAAAAAGCTATTGCCAAAGGCAAGCATATATTTATTGAAAAACCCATAACTAATACTGTTGAAGAAGCTGAACACATTAGAGAACTTTTAGCTGAACATGATATTCGAGGACAAGTGGGTCATGTGGAGCGATTTAATCCAGCATTTATAGCTGTGAGAGATCAGGTTAATAACCCTATGTTTATAGAAACACATCGTTTGGCAGAATTTAATCCACGTGGAACAGATGTTCCTGTAGTATTAGATTTAATGATACACGACATCGATATTATTTTGAGTGTTGTTAAATCTAAAGTAAAACAGGTATCAGCAAGTGGTGTTTCGGTTATTAGTGATACACCGGACATCGCTAACGCTCGTATAGAGTTTGAAAACGGATGCGTTGCAAACTTAACTGCGAGTCGTATTTCTCTCAAAAATATGCGTAAAACACGTTTTTTTCAGAAAGATGCTTACATCTCTGTTGATTTTTTAGAAAAGAAATGTGAGGTTGTAAAAATGAAAGATGCTCCAGAACAACCAGGTGATTTTGATATGATTTTACAGAATGCCGAAGGTATCAAAAAGCAGATTTATTTTGACAACCCTGAAATTGCAAACAACAATGCTATTTTAGATGAATTAGAAACTTTTGCTGATGCTATCAATAATAATACAACTCCTATTGTAACGCTTCATGATGGTACGGAAGCCCTTCGTGTTGCAACAATGATAATAGATCAATTTTAACTCAAAACCTTGTTTCTGTTAAATAGAAACACAAAAGAATATAAAAAAATGAAAAATGTAGCAGTTATTGGAGCCGGAACCATGGGAAATGGAATTGCCCACACCTTTGCTCAATCTGGATTTAAAGTACAATTAATAGATATTAGTGAAGCCTCTTTAAAACGTGGCATGGATACGATTACAAGAAATCTAGATCGTATGGTCGCTAAAGAGAAAATTTCTGAAGCCGATAAACAAGCGACTTTAAATAACATCACCACGTTCACCAATGTCACTGAAGGTGTTGAATATGCTGGATTAGTTGTAGAAGCAGCTACCGAAAATATAGATTTAAAACTTAAGATTTTTAAACAATTAGACGAAGCTTGTGGTGAAGACACAATTTTAGCTACTAATACATCCTCAATTTCAATTACTCAAATTGCTGCAGAAACGTCTCGTCCAGAAATGGTTATAGGGATGCATTTTATGAATCCAGTACCAATCATGAAATTAGTAGAAATTATTCGTGGTTATAATACGAGTGATGAAGTGACAAATACCATAATGGAATTATCAAGAACATTAGGAAAAACTCCTACTGAAGTTAATGATTATCCTGGTTTTGTTGCCAATCGTATTTTAATGCCAATGATTAATGAATCAATTGAAACTTTATACAATGGTGTCGCTGGCGTTGAAGAAATTGACACGGTTATGAAATTAGGAATGGCCCATCCAATGGGTCCACTTCAATTAGCAGATTTTATCGGACTTGATGTGTGTCTTTCTATTTTAAATGTGATGTACGACGGATTTAAAAATCCTAAATATGCGCCATGCCCACTACTAGTAAATATGGTAAGAGCTGGTAAATTAGGTGTAAAATCTGGTGAAGGTTTCTATGATTATTCTGAAAGCAGAAAAGCCGAAAAAGTGTCGAAGCAGTTTCAGAAATAAAACATTATATGGCAAAAGTAATTCCATTTAAAGCAGTTAGACCAACAAGAGCTATTGTTGGTTTGGTTGCCGCACGACCATATCAAAGTTACACAGTTGATGAACGTGAATCTAGAATGGACTACAACCCTTTTAGTTTTCTTCACATAGTAAATCCAGGTTATAAATATGATCAGGTTATTACAGGCGAAGAACGCTATAAACTGGTTAAAAATAGATATCTAGAATTTAAAGAAGATGGCGTTTTTGTTCAAGATGAAACACCTTCATTTTATGTCTATAAAATTGTAAACAGACACGGACAAGAATTTAACGGAATTATTGCTGCAACAAGTGCTGAAGATTATGAAAAGGATATTATAAAAAAGCATGAAGACACTTTAGCTAAACGAGAAATAACATTTAAGACCTATTTAAAAACTGTTGGTTTTAATGCCGAACCAGTATTACTTACCTATCCAGATAACGACATCATTTCTGAAATAATAAAAGAAACTCAACAGGGCTATGCTGAGTATGAATTTACTATGACCTACAGAGATACTCATTACTTATGGAAATTAGACAATGTTAATTCTATAGCAATAATTCAAAAAGAGTTTGAGCAAATGAATACGATTTATATTGCTGATGGTCATCATCGCTCCTCTTCTTCTTACTTGTTATATAATGACGAAAAAACGAATAACCCTGAACATAATGGTTCAGAATCTTATAACTTTTTCATGTCTTATCTCATACCAGAATCTGATTTAGTCATTCATGAGTTCAACAGGCTAATAAAAGATTTAAATGGATTAAGTAAAGAAGAGTTTCTAATTAAACTTGATGAATTTTATAGAATTGAAAACAGAGGAGAAATGCCATACAATCCTTCTAAACCACATCATTTTAGCATGTATTTAGATGGTGAGTTTTATTCATTATATCTCAGGAAAACGATTTATGAATTCAAAACATCTCTAGATAAGCTTGATGCACAACTACTATTCAAAACAATATTGCAACCTATTTTAGGAATTGATGATTTACGTAATGATAATCGTATAGAATATGTAAATGGTAGACATGAAATGATTACAATTAAAAGTAGCGTTGATAGTGGTCAATTTAAAGTTGGCTTCGGAATGTGTGCTGCAACAGTCGAACACATGAAACAAATTGCTGATGAAGGTTTAAAAATGCCTCCCAAAAGCACCTATATCCTACCAAAACTGAGAAGCGGAATTACTATTTATGAATTTTGAATTATGGATTTCATGAATTTTTTGATTTCTGAATGACTTAATGTATGATTGAAAATGAGCATTAAAAAAAATCTAGCTAAAATAAAATCACAGTTACCCGAACACGTCACTTTAGTTGCTGTTTCTAAAACTAAACCAGTGTCTGATTTAATGGAAGCATATAATGCTGGTCAGCGAACTTTTGGAGAAAACAAAATCCAAGAAATGGCAGAAAAGCAAGAACAAATGCCTAAGGATATTGAGTGGCACATGATAGGACATGTACAACGAAACAAAGTCAAATATATGGCTGAGTTTGTAAGTTTAATTCATGGTGTTGATAGTTTAAAATTACTTAAGGAAATTAATAAACAAGCAACAAAACATCAAAGAATAATAAATTGTTTATTACAAATTAAAATCGCTGAAGAAGATAGTAAGTTTGGAATGTCTCCAAATGATGCTAAAGCCCTACTAACCTCTGTAGAATATACTTCATTAACAAATATATGCGTTACTGGTGTTATGGGAATGGCCACATTTACAGATGATACAAATCAAATAGAACAAGAATTCAAACTACTTAAATCTATTTTTGAAGATTTGAAAACTATTCATTCAGAACTTGAAATAATTTCAATGGGAATGAGTGGCGATTTCAAATTAGCAATTGATTGTGGAAGCACAATGGTTCGCGTTGGAAGTAGTATATTTGGACATAGGAATTATTCAATTTAAAATAAGAACATATTTACGCAATCTTAGACATAGAAACAACTGGCGGAAAGTACAATGAAGAAGGAATTACTGAAATCGCTATCTATAAGTTTGATGGTCATAAGGTTGTAGATAAATTTATAAGTCTTGTTAATCCCGAACGTGAGATTCAGCCTTTTGTAGTAAATCTTACTGGTATCAACAGTAACATGCTAAAAACTGCTCCTAAATTTTATGAGGTTGCTAAACGTATTGTAGAAATTACTGAAGATTGCATTATTGTAGCGCATAACTCATCTTTTGATTATAGAATTCTTCGTACTGAATTTAAGCGTTTAGGATTCGGTTTTAAACGTGAAACCCTTTGCACTGTTGAACTATCAAAACAATTAATTCCAGGTCAACCCTCATATAGCTTAGGAAAATTAACAAGATCATTAGGAATCCCTGTTAGTGACAGACATCGTGCCAATGGTGATGCCATGGCAACCGTGAAATTATTCAAAATGCTACTGACTAAAGATTTAGACAAGTACATTATAAAGAATAATATTAAAAAAGCTGTTGCTGAAAAACGACTAAATCCGAATCACAAAGTCATCATTGATGCTTTACCAGCAGAAACTGGAGTGTATTATATTCATGATGCTGATGGGAAAATTATTTACATAGGGAAGAGTAAAAACATAAAACACCGAATCAATCAACACTTAACAGATAAAAGTACCAAATCTAAAAAAATACAACTTCAGGTTGCTTCTGTTACTTATGAAAAAACTGGAAGTGAGCTTGTTGCTCTACTGAAAGAAAGTGAAGAAATTAAACGCAACAAGCCCATACATAACAGAGCATTAAGACGAAATATATTTACACATGCCTTATATAGCTATCAAGACGATAATGGGTATACAATTTTGAATATTGACGTTGCTAAAGGTGATAATCGTCCAATAACAACATTTACTAACCGTCAGAGTGCTAAAAGTTTTATGTTTAGAGTTGTTGAAGATTATAATCTGTGTCAAAAACTGACAGGATTATATCCATCAAAACAAAGTTGTTTTAATTATACTATTAAAGAATGTTTTGGTGCATGTATCGAAGAAGAAAATCCTGAATCTTACAATAAACGTGTACAACAACTAATTGATAAATACAGTTATGAAAACAAAGATATGCTAATCATTGATAAAGGGAGAGATATTGATGAGCGAACTGTTATTTATATTCAAAGTGGTATTTTTAAAGGATTAGGATTTTTTGATCTAAATTATCAAATCACTAATACAGAAGTATTAGAATCTATAATTACTCCAATGGAAAACAACAGAGACACACAGCATATTATTCAGAGTTTTTTGAGACGTAATAAACGTGTGAAAACGATTTCTTTATAATCATATGAAAAAAATTGCTTTATTCTTATTAATAATATTTACAAAAGTAAATGCACAAGAGAATAATTATTCGCTCACTCAAGTAGTTACACGTCAAGATATTGAACAAAAAATATATTCAAAAGATTCAACAGCAAATGCATTAGTCATTTACGAAAAAGGTTATAGCTATGTTGATAAATCCAGTTTTAGATTGAATACTAAAATTTCTAAAAAATTAAAAGTTTTTAATAAAAATGGCTTCAAACATGCAGAAATAACTCTACCTATTTACGACAACAAAAAAGGTAAAAAAGAAAAAATAAAGGATATTAACGCTACTATTTACAATATTGAAAATGGAAAAGTCATAAAAACAAAACTCAAAAATTCTGATATTATTGAAGAAAAATATAATGACAATTATACACTAATAAAGTTTGCGTTTCCAAATGTAAAAGAAGGCTCTGTTATAAATTATAGCTATACTATTGATTCTCCTTTTATGTATAAATACAAAAGTTGGAATTTTCAAGATGAAATACCCAAATTGTATAGTGAGTATAACGCTAGTATTCCTGGTAATTGGGAATACAATACAAAACTAGTCGGTGGAAAAAAATTATTTCATAATAAATCTAAGCTGGAGAAAAAATGCCTTGAATCTGGAAGTGCTAACGCTAACTGTGTTATTAGTACTTACATAATGAAAGATATTCCTGCATTTATTAATGAAGATTACATGACTAGTCGAGATAATTATTTAGCTCGAATAGAATATGAATTAAAGACATTTAGAGGATTTGATGGTAGAGTTGAACACATAACTAAAAGTTGGAAAACTGTTGATAACGAAATAAAAAAAGACACAGATTTAGGCAGAGAGTTACAAAAACAAAGTAGAGTCAAAGGCATTTTTTCTAATGAGATAACACAATATAACAACCCTCTAGATAAAGCCAAAGCGATATTAAAGTATGTTCAAAAAAATTATAGTTGGAACGAAAAATTCAACCTCTTTGAAAACATTTCAGTTAAGAACTTATTAAACGAAAAATCTGGTTCTGTAGGAGACATTAACACCTTATTATATTTGCAATTAAAAGAATACAATATCGATGTTAAGCCTATTATTTTGTCTACGAGATCAAACGGATTTATAACTCAAATTTACCCTGTTCTAACAGATTTTAATTATTTAATTGTAAAAGCAGATATCGATGGCAAAACATATCTACTGGACGCTACTGAAGATTATCTTTACTTTGGTCAAATACCTTTTAGGTGTTTAAATCAATATGGAAGAGAACTTAATTTTAATAGTATTGGCTCGCTATACAACATTGAAATAAAGGATATGAGTCTACAAACCTATAGTTATGAACTAAATTTAAATTCAAATAATGTTATAAAAGGGAACGTAAATTACAAGTCTAACGGATACCATTCTTTAGATTCTCGAAAAGCATATTTTAGAAACCCAAATTCATATACCGAAGCTTACGAAAATGAATATAATTCAATACGTTTCTCAGATTTTAATGTTACCAATACACAACAAACCGATGATGATTTCATCATAAATTTTAATATTGAAACGACAACAGATAGCGTTGGAAACAATATTTATTTAAATCCATTTTTATTTAAGTTTTTTGATGAAAACCCATTCAAATTACAAGAAAGGAGTTATCCAATTGATTTCGGCTTCAAAGATGCTTATATCTACAGCATAAAAATCAATATAGATGAGACTTATAAAATCTCTGAAATACCAAAATCTTTAAGCTTAAAACTTCCTCAAAATAAAGGGTCTTTATTATTTTCAACTCAACAAGCTGGAAATACAGTATCAATGTATTTTAAATTATCATTTAACGAAACCATCTATGATTCGGCCTATTATGAGGGTTTGAAAACTATTATGGATAGAGTCGTTGATATCCTTAACAACACTCTTATTGTATTAGAGAAGAAAGATTAAACTTTTTAGTATTTTTGAAATAATGAGTGAAGAAAACTCAAATAGAACTTGGAAAGGCAAACTCCATGAAATTATTTATGAAGCAGATACTCCTGCTGGTAAATTTTTTGATGTTGTTTTACTAATTTTTATTATCGCTAGTATTGTTTTAGTGATGTTGGAAAGCGTCAAAACAATTGATGCAAAATTCCATAATATACTATACTATGGTGAATGGATTGTTACTATATTATTCTCTATAGAATATATAGCTAGAGTCATTTCAGTTAAAAAGCCTTGGAAATATATTTTTAGTTTCTACGGAATAATTGACTTATTATCAACAATACCAATGTACTTATCCTTTGCATTAGCAGGTTCTCATGCTTTAGTTGCTTTAAGAGCATTACGCTTACTTAGAGTATTTAGAATACTCAAACTAGCGAGATATTTGGGCGCATCAAATCAACTCGCAAATGCCATCAAAGCAAGCAGAGCTAAAATTGCAGTTTTTCTTTTTGCAGTTCTCATTGCTTCAATAATCTTCGGAACTATTATGTACTTGGTAGAAGGTGAAGAACACGGATTTACAAACATTCCAAAAAGTGTCTATTGGTGTATCGTAACCTTAACCACTGTTGGGTTTGGAGATATTGCTCCAGAGACACCATTAGGTCAACTTATTGCTACAATTATTATGATCTTAGGTTATGGTATTATTGCTGTTCCAACTGGAATTGTTTCTGCTGAATACACTAAGGCAAGTGGTGACGATAAAAACAAAATATCTGACGAAGAGCATGAACACATTAAAGATCTTCAGTTAAATACACAATGTTGTGTAAATTGTCTTGCTGAAACACATCAGGATGGCGCAAAATTCTGTCACAAATGCGGTTGCAAGTTACATCATGACTAAAACTCTAATCTCCATTGTAGGTCCGACTGCCATAGGAAAAACAGCTTTAAGTATTAAATTGGCAAACTATTTTGATACCGAAATTATTTCAGCAGACTCAAGACAGTTTTACAAAGAAATGCATATTGGTACTGCAGCTCCTACTCCATCTGAATTGTCTTCAGCACCACACCATTTCATACATCACAAATCCATTCAAGACAATTATAGTGTTGGCGATTTTGAAAAAGAAGCTCTTAAAACACTGGACATACTTTTTAATACTAAAGATGTCGTTATTATGGTTGGAGGTTCCGGACTTTATGTTGATGCAGTTACCAAAGGACTAGATGAGTTCCCAAAGGTAAATTCTAGTATTAGAACTTCATTAAATGAACGGCTTCATTCAGAAGGGATAGAATCGCTTCAAGTACAATTAAAAAAATTAGATCCAAAATCGTTTGAGAACATTGCTCTTGACAATCCACATCGATTAATAAGAGCCTTAGAAATCTGTATAGGGACAAAAAAACCATATTCTTCATTCTTAACATCTACTAAGAAAGCAAGGTCTTTCAAAACTATTACGATTGGTTTAACTGCTGAAAGAGAGATAATTTATGATAGAATAAATATTCGTGTAGATCAAATGATTATTGAAGGATTGCTTGATGAAGTCAAAAGATTACAATCAATGCAAGATTTGAATGCTTTAAATACGGTAGGATATAAAGAACTGTTTAAGTATTTAAATAATGAATGGACTCTAGAATTTGCAATTTCAGAAATTAAAAAGAATACCAGGCGATTTGCCAAACGTCAACTAACATGGTTTAAGAAAAATACAGACACCTTATGGTTTGACTATAGGACTGATAGTGAAATTATGATAAAGAAAATTACTGGCTAAAAAAATGAATTAAGTTAATTATTAAAATAAAAACACAAAAACACTATTATTCAATTAATTAAGACTAAGTTCGCAACTTAAATAATTATAAATTTTATTATGAGTAAAGGTACAGTAAAATTCTTCAACGATTCAAAAGGATTTGGATTCATTACTGAAGAAGACAACAACAAAGAACATTTTGTACACATTTCTGGTTTAATCGATGAGGTTAGAGAAGGTGACGAAGTAGAATTCGATTTAACAGAAGGAAAAAAAGGATTAAACGCTATTAACGTTAAAGTTATCTAATATTCAATTCGTTTTTAAAAAACTAAAAGCCCATCATTGATGGGCTTTTTTTTATGTAAAAAATTAGATTCAAAAAACTAATTTTTAAAATATTTAACATACTAAACATCTTGGTTGACTACCAACCTAAATCCTTCTCCATGAATATTTAAAATTTCTACTTTTTCATCAAGCTTCAAATACTTTCTAAGTTTAGCTATGTAAACATCCATACTTCTTGAAGTAAAGTAATTATCATCTCTCCAAATTTTAGTTAATGCTAATTCTCTTGGCATCAAATCATTTTCATGAAGTGCTAAAAGACGCAATAATTCGTTTTCTTTTGGAGATAATTTTATTGGATCTTTTCCATCAAACTTTAAAAAACGCAACTTAGAATTTAAGTCAAAACGTCCAATCTTAAATTCAAACTGTTTACTATCTGCAATAGTGTCTGTTGCTTTACGTTGAATAATAGCTTTTATTTTCATTAAAAGAACTTCACTATCAAACGGTTTGTTTAGGTAATCGTCTGCTCCAACTTTGTAGCCTTTAAGCACATCCTCTTTCATTGCCTTAGCAGTCAAGAAAATAATTGGAACATCGGTATTTTTCTCTCGTATTTCTTTAGCAAGTGTAAATCCGTCTTTATAAGGCATCATTACATCAAGAATACAAAGATCAAAATCATCTTTCTTGAATTTCTCAAAACCTTCCATTCCATTTTTTGCATGAACAACATCATAATCATTCATATTGAGGTAATCTTTTAAAACGGTTCCAAAATTTGGATCATCTTCGACTAAAAGTATTTTTTTGTTTTGTTCTTCCATAATTTATGATATTAATGGTAGCTTAATTGTAAATACGCTACCTTTTCCTTTTTCACTTTCTACTGATATATGACCTTGATGATCATCTACTATTCGTTTAACATAGGCCAAACCTAATCCATGACCTTTAACATTGTGTACATTTCCTGTATGTTCTCTATAAAATTTTTCGAACACTTTTTTCTGTACTTGTTTAGACATTCCGTTACCTTGATCTGCAATTTTTAATAAAATACTGTTTCCTACATTTTCAGTATACACATCTATTTTAGGTGCATCATCACTATATTTCACAGCATTATCTAAGATGTTAACAATAACATTTGTAAAATGAGTATCATTTGCTAAAACGGATGATTTTTCAGCCTCTAAATGCGTTTTAACGTATCCTTTCTTATCTTCAACTATTAATTCTATATGAGTTACAGCATCTTCTAATAGGTCGTGTAACTTTACTCTTTCCTTACTAATATTGAGTTCATTTTTTTCTAACTTCGAAATTCTTAACACATTTTCTACTTGAGCGTGCATACGTTTATTTTCATCTTTTATCATTTTTAAATAACGCATTACTTTTTCTTGATCTCCTATTATTTTGGGATTCTTAATAGAGTCTAAAGCCAAATTAATTGTAGCAATTGGTGTTTTAAACTCATGTGTCATATTATTAATAAAATCTGTTTTGATTTGTGATATTTGACGTTGTTTAATTAACTGATAAATAGCACTTGTATACGCGATAATTATAATAGATGTAAATAGAATTGATAATACAATCATACCTAATATAGAAGACAGTAAAAATTTACCTCTTTGAGGGAAATCAACATAAAGCTTATAATCACTTTCCTTGTTATTGTCTAAAAAGACAGGGACTCCAATTGTAGAATCTGGATTTAAATCAAAATTACCCGATTGTACTTTGGTAGAAAGATCTCTATCGTAAATGGCAAATTCAAAATTAGTATTTATACCATTATAATCAAGTTGTTTCTCTAAAAGATAAGATACTTCGTCTATAGATACACGTTTATAAATAGGGATATTTTTAAATTGATCCCTAGTTATGGATTCAAACTGAGCCTTTTCTAAATATGTAAGATTACTGATGTTTTTAATAGATTTCTGTAGGCTTATAAAACCTCCATCGATATTATTATTATCATATGTTTCAGTAATTCTAGTGTTTTTTACGCGACTTAATTTGAAACTATCTAAACCAATGTCAAAGAACAATGATGGTACTTTAAAGTTTTCTTCAGAAATGGCATTACCATAAATTCTGGTCTCATTTGACAGATCATCTTGTTCTAAAATAAAAACTTGTCGTATCGCTGTTGAATCTGGATCTACTCCACTTTCAATAAGATTTTGAAGTTTTTTTGAATACACTTCAAACTCCTTATCTTCAATAGCTTTTGATACTGAGCTTAGAGAACGCTTTACATTAAGTGTAAAGTTTTTCTCTTCGTTTTGTAATGTATTATTAATAAAATACGCTTGAACGAAAATGATGCCTATGAGTGATAAACTCATTAAAACCACCAACAAAATGAATAGCTTTTTGCCCATCAATCAAATTTAACATTTTAACATTTACATGAGTTGCCCTTTAACCTTACATTAACACAAATGTTAATTTGAAGTATTTCGACATTGCTGAAGTATAGACTTATGAATTTTATGTATTTGATTTTCTAATGTACCCATATCATTATTAAGAATTACAAAATCTGAAAGTTGAGCTTTTTCAATATCATCGATTTGATTACTCATTATAGCAAAAACCTTTTCTGGTGTAGTTTTATCTCTACTAAGAACACGTTCCAAACGTTTTTCTTTATCAGCAATAACTGTTATAATTAAATCATATTTTGATTGCTGCTGATGCTCAAAAATAATAGCTACCTCTTTTATGACATAAGGGGAATTTTGCTCTTTAATCCACTGCTCAAAATGTATTTTTACTTTAGGATGTATTATAGCATTCATATTATCTAAATACGCTTTATCATTAAAAATCTTGTCCGCAATAAACGGCTTGTTTAGCTCATCATTAAGATATGCATTGTTACCAAAAAGTTCAATCAACTCTTGTTTGATTTGTTCAGATGAATTCATCAAGCGTTTTGCTTCAGCATCTGCAATATAAACTGGAATGCTATAATTACCGAACAACTTAGCTACAGTTGTTTTACCACTTCCAATCCCTCCTGTAAGTCCAACTATTATCATTCTGTTATAATGTATTCTATTTTATTTTGTTTCATCTTTACATGCTTCACATTACTAGGTAATCTTTTAAACCTCGGTGTAAAATATGATGCATTTGAAGATTTAATCTCTAAAAAATCGCATTCAATTTTAAAATCTGTTGGTTTGATTGATTTGTATTGATCTAAACTGACTTCATATGATACTTTTATTTTTTTTGGAAAATAATTGATTTGTACATCAGAAGGAAGGTTATTGATAATAACAGGAATTTCGAGTGTGCCCTCTGTAAACTTTTCAATTTCAGCTGAAACTGATATTTGTTCTTGAGATAATTTTAATGCAGAACTATTATCTGGAAGCTTAAGATTAACTTTTTGATTGATATTTTCTTTTATATCTAATAATTTTAATTCAGCAGTTTCAACGTTGTTAATCGTCTTTATTTCAGCGTCTGTACCAATGACAGTTATAGAATCTGGAACAAGTACTAAACCTTCTAGAGAATTATATCCAAAAGCATAATTTATGTTAGACTTAAGTGTTATTGGTACTTTTTTAGAAGATAAAATACCAAAAGGAAATTTCAATGTGTCTGGTTGCAGAGTAAGAATTTCAAAACCTTTACTAAACTGTTTCTCAATTTGTGGCAAAGCACGATTGGCTAGCCATATATAAGAATTCTTATCGATATAAGCGTCCTTTTCTAAATCAACTTCAATAGATTTATCATAGAAATAGGAACCAAAAAGGTAAAAACCATAAGTCTTTACTGTAATATTTAATTTTGGCTGGTCATCTATTGTTAATATTTTATCCTTGGGTAAATTAATAACACGAGTCTCTACAGTTAATGTCTCTGAATAAGACTTT
>NZ_JBGCCX010000136.1:0-12726 GCF_045105015.1 Psychroserpens sp. | reverse complement strand
GTTGGAGATAAAGTAAAAGGTAAAGTTGTTGTGATTGCTGATTATGGTGCATTTGTTGAAGTAGAAGAAGGTGTTGAAGGATTAGTTCACGTAAGTGAAATGTCTTGGTCTACACATTTACGTTCTGCTCAAGATTTCGTATCTGTTGGTGATGAAATAGAAGCACAAATCTTAACTCTTGATAGAGAAGATCGTAAAATGTCTCTTGGTATTAAGCAATTAACACCAGATCCATGGACAGATATTACATCTAAATATCCTGTAGGTTCTAAGCACACAGGTATCGTACGTAACTTTACTAACTTTGGTGTATTTGTTGAATTAGAAGAAGGTATCGATGGATTAATTTATATCTCTGATTTATCTTGGACTAAGAAAATTAAGCATCCATCTGAGTTCTGTAACGTAGGTGATAACCTAGAAGTAGTAGTATTAGAATTAGATGTTGAAGGACGTAAATTATCTTTAGGTCACAAACAAACTACTGATAATCCTTGGGATAAATACGAAACTGAATTTGCTTTAGGTACAGTTCATACTGCTGCACTTACTGAAATCGTAGATAAAGGTGCAACAATTGATTTTAACGAAGATATCGTTGCCTTTGTACCTTCACGTCACTTAGAAAAAGAAGATGGTAAAAAAGTAGCAAAAGGAGAAACTGCTGAGTTTAAAATTATTGAATTCAATAAAGAATTTAAACGCGTAGTGGCATCTCATACTGCAATCTTTAAAGAAGAGGAAATTGCTAATGTAAAAGCAGCTGCTAAAAAAGCAGAAGCTCAAGCTGCGGAAGCTAAACCAACTTTAGGGGATGCTAACAATGCTTTACAAGCTCTTAAAGACAAAATGGACGGAAAAAAATAAGTTCCTAAATTTTTAAATATTCAAAAGCCTTTCAGAAATGAAAGGCTTTTTTGTTTTTCCTGTTTATTAGTACTGATTTCTTTTGCTTATTTTTATAAAAAAGAAAAGCTATAAAATTAATACCTACTGCTATGAAAAGATTTATACTAATTACATTTATTTTAATTATCGGAAATACTTCTGCTCAACAAGCTAGTTTTGTTCCTAATGAAATTTTAGTCCAATTAACTGAGGGAGTTGATGCTTCAAGAATTATTACTGAATTTGAGGATGCGTCTATTTTAGATTCAAAATTAATTTCTAAAACTTTAAATATATGGTTGCTTCGTTTTGCACCATCTTCTATTACTGAAACAGATGCAATTGATATGTTTTACAGAAGTAATGATGTATTAGTGGCTCAAAAAAATCACAAAGTAACCACTAGAGCAACAACACCAAGTGACTTTTTCTTTGGTCAACAATGGCAATATTTTCAAAGTAATGATAAGGATATCGATGCTGATGACGCTTGGGACGTGACTACTGGAGGCACTACTTTAAATGGAAATGTAATAGTTGCGGCAGTTTTAGATGATGGTCACGATACTAATCATCAAGATTTTCAAGATAATATTTGGACTAATGAAGCAGAGATACCAAACAATGGTATTGATGATGATCAAAATAATTATGTTGATGACTATCTTGGATGGAGTACTGTTACTAACGATGATAATATTTCAGGAGGTGGACACGGAACTCCTGTTGCAGGTATAATTGGAGCCAAAGGAAATAATGGAGTTGGAGTTGCAGGAGTAAATTGGGATGTGAAAGTAATGATTATTAAAAATAACTTTAACACTAATGAAGCTAAAGTAATTGAAGCGTATAGTTATGCATTGGATGCTAGAATATTGTATAATCAAACTAATGGACAAGAAGGTGCTTTTATAGTATCGACAAATGCATCTTGGGGAGTTGATTTTGGTAATCCACAAAATGCACCACTTTGGTGCGCTTTATATGATACGCTTGGAGCAAATGGTATTTTGAGTTGTGGTGCCACAATTAATGCTGATTTTGATATTGATGTTATTGGAGATTTACCAACTGCTTGTCCTAGTGAGTATTTGATTTCAGTAACAAATACAAATATTGATGATGTCAAAGTTACTTCTGCTGGTTATGGTTTACAATCAATAGATCTTGGTGCGCCAGGAGCTGGAGCTTTTACAACTAGTAATAATAATAGTTACGGAGGTTTTGGTGGAACATCTGGAGCTACACCTCATGTCACTGGAACAATCGCATTATTGTACGCTGCACCTTGCCAAGAATTAGCTAATTTAGCAGATACTGATCCTGCTGCTGCTGCTATACTTGTGAGAGATTTAATTCTTGACAATGTAGATCCTAATCCTAGTTTAGACGGAATTACTACTACTGGAGGAAGACTAAATATTAATAATGCTATGCAAGCACTTATGAATAATTGCGGTAATTTACTATCTGTTAATGACTTTGAAAACGATAGTAATGTTATAAAGTTATTTCCTAATCCATCAAGCGGATTAGTAAATATTGCTAATACCAGTCATGAAATTTTGCAAAATGTAAGTATTTACTCATTAGATGGACGATTAGTCAAGAGAATTAATACTCCTAAAAACTCCGAAATTGACATTAATGATATTGCTGGTGGTGCTTATGTTTTTAAAATTTCTTTCAAGGGAAGTAATTTAATTCATAATAAAATAGTCATTAAAGAATGATTTATTTCAGATTTAATATCGGACTACTAACATGAATAGTATACTTTTTAAATTTTGAATAAATTTCTAAATTAAAACGCTTAAATTTGTATTCTGAATGCCTTCTCAGAATATTACTATATGAGCCAAAAGTTATTACTTAATGCAAAAGAGGTAAATATCATTCTTCATCGATTGGCTTGTCAGCTTATTGAAAATCATAACGACTTTTCTAATACTGTTCTAATCGGATTGCAACCTAGAGGTAAATATTTAGCAAATCGCTTAGCTTCAATATTAAAAACTGATTATAAGATAAAGAATATACAACTAGGTCTTTTAGATATTACGTTTTTTAGAGATGATTTTAGAAGAGGCGAAAAAACATTAGAAGCAAATACTACTGAAATTAATTTTTTGGTGGAAAACAAAAATATTGTCTTTATTGATGATGTTTTATATACAGGTCGAAGTATAAGAGCTGCATTAACAGCAATTCAATCGTTTGGAAGACCTAACGAAATTGAATTATTGACATTAATAGACCGACGATTTAGTAGACATTTACCAATCCAGCCAAATTATAGAGGCAGACAAGTAGATGCTATTAATGAAGAAAAAGTGAAAGTTAATTGGGTTGAAAATGAAGGTGAAGACACAGTATACCTTATAAATAATTAAATCATGAACGAATTAAGTGTCAATCACTTATTAGGAATAAAATATCTTAACAAAAAAGATATACAATTGATTTTTGAAACGGCAGATCATTTTAAAGAAGTGATTAATCGTCCGATAAAAAAAGTGCCTTCGCTTAGAGATATTACGATAGCTAATTTGTTTTTTGAAAATTCTACGCGAACTAAACTCTCTTTTGAATTGGCTGAAAAAAGACTCTCTGCTGATGTTATTAATTTTTCTGCATCACAATCTTCAGTAAAAAAAGGTGAGACATTAATAGATACTGTTAATAATATTTTATCCATGAAAGTCGATATGGTTGTTATGCGTCATCCAAATCCTGGAGCAGGTGTATTTCTATCACAACATATTAATGCCAGTATTATTAATGCTGGTGATGGCGCACATGAACATCCAACGCAGGCTTTACTAGATACCTATTCTATAAGAGAACAGTTTGGAGAGGTTAAAGGAAAAAATGTAGTTATTGTAGGTGATATTCTTCACAGTAGAGTCGCATTATCTAACATTTATGCATTACAATTATTGGGTGCTAATGTCATGGTTTGTGGACCAAGAACATTACTTCCAAAGTATATAGAAGGTTTAGGAGTAAAAGTTGAAACTAATCTTCAAAAAGCTTTAAATTGGTGTGATGTTGCAAATATGCTACGTGTTCAAAACGAGCGTATGGATATTAGTTATTTTCCTTCAACAAGAGAATACACTCAGCAATACGGAGTTACTAAAGATCTTTTAAATTCATTAGATAAAGAGATTACGATTATGCATCCTGGACCTATAAATCGTGGTGTTGAAATTACGAGTGATGTGGCAGATTCTGATCAGGCTATCATTTTAAATCAAGTTGAAAATGGTGTTGCTATTAGAATGGCAGTCATTTACTTACTAGCTTCTAAAATAAAACATTAATATTATGATTTTTGATAAAAACGGAAATACATCCATCATTACACAAGAGAAAGCCTCTATTGTTGAATTGGTAAAGAAAATAGATGTTTTATATGAACGCTTTAAAAATGATAACATTATTGTTAATCTGACAACTTTGAATAAAGTAACCTTGCAGGATATTGTCGAGTTCTTACAATTGTCTAATAAGCACCGAAAAGCAAAACATTCATTTGTAATTGTTACAGATAAAACAAATCTCGATGAAACACCAGATGAAATACTGGTAGTGCCAACGCTTCAAGAAGCATACGATATTATTGAGATGGAAGACATCGAACGTGATTTAGGGTTTTAATAATCTATGAAATTAACCATACTTGGTTGTCACAGCGCAACGCCTCGAACTAACACCAATCCAACATCTCAAGTATTAGAGATTAAAAACCATACATTTTTAATTGATTGTGGCGAAGGTACTCAGGTTGAGTTAAGAAGAAATAAAGTCAAGTTTGTTAGAATTAAACACATTTTTATTTCACATCTGCATGGTGATCACTGCTTTGGATTGGTTGGATTAATATCTACATTTCGTTTGTTGACCCGTGAAGCTGACTTGCATGTGTATGCTCCAAAAGGGCTGAAGGACGTCATTACATTACAAATGAAACTTTCAGAATCTTGGACTAATTACAAACTTATTTTTCATGAGTTAACTTCAAAAACATCAGAATTAATTTATGAAGATGATAAAGTAGAAGTATATACTATTCCTCTAGATCATCGTGTATATACTAATGGATTTCTATTTAGAGAAAAAAATGGTGAACGTAAATTAGATATGAATGCTGTATTAAATGCAAACATTGATGTGGCATATTATAGAAAACTAAAGCAAGGATCTGATGTTGAAGACAAAAATGGAAACTTAGTTGATAACAAAACGGTTACTAAGCCTCCAAACAAACCTAAGAGTTATGCGTTTTGCAGTGATACAGCCTATAATGAATCGATGTTACCCATAATTAAAGATGTTGATGTTTTATATCATGAATCCACATTTTTAGAAAAAAATGAAGCATTAGCAGCGCCAACAAAACACAGTACAGCAAAGCAAGCTGCTAGTATTGCAAAACAAGCTAATGTGAAAACACTTATTCTTGGTCATTATTCAACCAGATATAATGACTTAAATCTATTTAAGGAAGAAGCTTCAGAAATCTTTGAAAATGTAGAGTTAGCTAAAGACGGAAAATCATTCGAGTTTTAATCAATAAATGCTTTGTTAAGTATTGACTTCAGTTTTTAACTCGTCTAATTCTAACATCCACTCAATAGCTTCGTTTAAATTTTGACATCGCTTAAGGCTTTTCTTAAAGAAATGTTTTTCTAAACTAGAATTTAAATAGCCAAAATCACTATATGTAACTACAGCACTAGCTACTAAAAAATCATACTCATTATTAAAATCTAACCATAATTGTGGTTCAAAAGAGTAGGAGTTCATTCTATTTGCGATGTAGCCAATTTTAACATCGTTACCGATTTCTTCTGAAAATTGGGTTATTAATTTACTTACCATTTCAAAATTCACATGAATACCTTCATTTAATTCTGATATTACGAATTGTTTAGTGATAAATACATTACCGAAAGGGAATGCTACTTTTTTGTATTCTAAAAGTTTAGAATATTTGCTATTTTCAAATGTCATTTCAAGGGATTATTTCCTAAATTTATAAGAAATTAACGAACTTACAGAAAAAACCTTAATATTTTTTTACAATACTAATACAATGAATACAGACTTAGGCAATTACAGAAAATCATATGAAAAGCAAGAATTATTAGAACAAAACCTAAGTGACAACCCTTTGGAAGTATTTCAAAAATGGTTTCATGAAGTAGATGCAAATTTCAATATTGGGGAAACCAATGCAATGACATTAAGTACAATTGGAATTGATGGCTTTCCTAAGAGTAGAGTAGTGCTTCTGAAAAAGTTCACCTATGAAGGATTTATATTTTATAGTAATTACGAAAGTGAAAAAGGTAAAGCAATTGCAAATAATCAAAATGTTTGCTTATCATTTTTTTGGCCAGAAGCAGAGCGTCAAATTATTATTAAGGGTAAAGCAGAAAAAATAGCTGATAACTTAAGTGATGGTTATTTTGAATCTCGACCAAGAGGAAGTCAGCTAGGTGCTTTAGTTTCTAATCAAAGTGAAACTATAAAAGATCGAACTACTCTCGAAAATGACTTAAAATCTTTAGAAGAACAATATGAGGGTAAACCAATTCCTAGACCAAAATTTTGGGGAGGATATATTGTAAAACCTGTCGAAATTGAATTTTGGCAAGGACGACCTAATCGTTTGCATGATAGAATTCGATATCAATTAGATGAAGATTTTAATTGGATTCAAGATCGTTTATCTCCTTGAATCATTCCCAATAGTATACATTTTACATCTTTGAAATGTATTTTTTTGTAAGAATATTCATAATATTTATGCATTTCACCGATTATCTGCACTTTTTTTACGTTTAAAAGAACAAAACTACATATATTTACGATGTAATATACAATTGATTAAATGCCCCTTTAATTAATTGTTTTTTTAAAATAATACTAGGCCCCAAATCTATTATTATAAACTCATAAAAAGTCCTACTTATGAAACCTACTAAAATGTTGCCTGTAATGGCATTAATCGCTTTACTAACGTTCTCATGTTCAACTGAAGAACTTCCAGAAGAAACTATTAATAATATCGATTTAGTTGATGCTCCTGCTGCTAAAATGATCGAAATTGAAATCCTAGAATTAATCAATACGCATAGAATTACTATGGGATTGACTCCATTAAATAATCACAATACTATTAAAGCTGTTGCTTACACGCACACAGATTATATGGTAGAAGTTGATAATGTATCACACGATAACTTTTTTCAACGTAAGAACAGTTTAGTTCAAAATGCGTCAGCAGTTAAAGTGTCAGAAAATGTAGCTTATGCATTTAGTTCAGCCCAATCTGTAGTTAACGCCTGGTTAAACAGTGAAGGACATAGAGCAAACATTGAAGGAGATTTTACAGACTTTGATGTTTCTGCTGAAAAAAATAATGAAGGTAAATGGTATTTTACAAACATATTTATCAAAAAATAATTTATAACTCAAAAACTTGATTAATAGCAAATATTTGTTTTTAAAGCTACAGTAACACTGTGGCTTTTTTTTGTTTCTTATATTTAGCAAAATTGTTTTTATGCGATATTTAGTTTTTTGTTTATTATTAAGTACAAATCCTTTTGTATTTTGTCAATCTAGTTTAAAAAAAGACATTGACAACAAGTATCTTGATGCATTATATATTAAAAGTGATAACACTTTAACTACAGAATTTCAGAGGTTTGCTATAGATCTTTTTAAAAAGGGAACTAAGATTGAAGATTCAATTCTTAAGAATGATAATTATAAAGTTGGTATTACTTTAATCTATAAAGATGAAAAGCATTCAAGGCAAGATTTAGAATTCACATTATATACATTGAGTTATAAAGATTTAAGGACCAAAGATTTTCATAAAAGCATATATTTTGGAAGAGGCAAGGAAGGGCTTTCTAATTTTTATGTAGGTTATGATAATAATGAGCAAAAGGCTTCAATTGATGAAGCTGTTACTTCTTATTTAAAACATGATTCAATTCCTAAATCAAATCATGCTTATCAATTTGCAAAAGGTTATTCAATTGAAGATAAATATTACGAAAAGTTCTTCACTACTGATAACCATTCTACATTAGTCATTGGACATTCATATGCATATTTAAGACAAAATGGTAATTATATTATCCAAATTCAAGGGCATCCAGATAGAGCTTTAGATAATAATACTGAAGAATTATATGTTACAGATTTTTTTGTGAATGATTGGTATACTATCAGTGTTTTTATAATTGATGATTCAAACGGAAAGGCTTATAATAAGATTTTTAATTACGAATGAACCTTATAAATGCGAAAAAGCAGCTCGTTAACGAGACTGCTTTTTCTAAGTTCAAGATAGATGATGTAATTTTATTCTTTTAATATATAGAAATAAGAACGTCTGTTTAATTGGTGTTCTTCTTCCGAACATTTTACGCCATTAGAGCATTTGTTTAGTAATTGACTTTCTCCATATCCAATTGCACTTTCAATGCGTTCTGTAGCAATTCCTCTTGAGAGAATATAGTCTCTGGTAGATTTTGCTCTTCTATCAGATAATTTTTCATTGTACTTGTCACGTCCGCGACTATCAGTATGCGCTTCAATTTTAATAACCATATTTGGGTGTGCACGCATCACATCTACGATGTTTTCTAGTTCATATTGAGCATCAGTTCTAATATTTGATTTATCAAAATCAAAGAAAATAGGGTTAATTACAATTTGATTGTCCTTGATTAATGGTTCTAAGTATAAGTCGGCCTCAGTAATCTTCTCGTTTTTATTATCGGTAGTTATTTCTTTAAAATCATCTTTAAAATCTTCTTTACTACCAATAACAGTATATTTTTTATCGCAATCTACAGTAAATTCATATTCACCATTTTCATTAGTTTCTACTTCTTCAAGTACTTTACCAACTTCATTGATAAGTTTAACTGTGGCACCGGGAATGATATCGTTAGTATTCAAATCTCTAGTAATACCTTTTATAGTCTGTAGACAAATACTTGCATCAAAACTGTAAATATCATCACTTCCTTGACCATCAGGCCTATTGGAAGAGAAATAACCTGTTTTATCATTTTCATCTTCAGAAGGATTCATAAAAAATGCAAAATCATCATAACCACTATTATATGGTGCGCCTAAATTTTCAGGTTCAGCATTTTCATCCTTTATAAGATCAGATTTAAAAATGTCTAAAAAACCTAAGTTTAAACGACCATCAGAAGAAAAATAAAATGTACTGTCTTGGCTTACAAATGGAAACATTTCTCGTCCTTCAGTATTAATTTTTTCTCCAAGGTTAACAGGTTCTGAATAAGAATTTCCACTTTTAATTTCTACTTGGTAAATATCAGTCTGACCTAATCCACCTTCACGATCTGATACAAAATACAAGATTTTATTATCAGGACTTAATGTTGGATGACCAGTTGAAAACACATCATCATTAAAAGGAAGTTCTTCAATATTTGTCCATGTTTCACCAACAAGATTTGCTTTATATAGTTTTAAATGAGTCGTTCCTTCATCGTCATATTTTACTTTATTTTTTTTACTAACATTATCTCTAGTAAAATACATTGTTTTACCATCTTTTGTAATAGCTACTGAAGCTTCATGGTAATCTGTATTTATTTTTTCAGCATTTATAAAATCAGCAGTTCCATACGAAATTGAATCCTCATTTTTTTCTACTGAAACCATATAGATATCTAAAAACGGTTCTTGGTTCCAACTGTAAAGTTTCTTTTCATCTGTATTTCTTGAGGATGCAAAATACAATTGATCATTAAGAATAAATGAACCAAAATCTGAATATTTAGAATTGAATGGTAAGTTTACCAACTGAACAACTTTGTCATTTTCAGTTTTGGATAACTCATTGTATTTGCTAATGTTTTCCGGATCATATCCTTTAATTCTAGTATCGTTATTTTGAATTTCAGTAAATTTTTTCATCCATTCGTTAGCTTCGGTATAGTTACCTAAACTTCTTAAGGATTGAATGTATTTATAGATATATTCTGGATTGACATCGCTATCATATTTTTGTAAAGCTTTTTCATACCATAGTGCTGCATCTTTAGATTCTGAATTGTTATAATAACAATCTCCTAATCGTGTTAATACATGCATAGTTGTATCGCCATCTTTGAGTACTTCTTTATAAAGTTCAGTAGCTTTTACATAGTTGTAATTACCAAAGAATTTATCAGCTAGCTTTTCTTGAGCGATCATGAATGTGCTACTAAGCACAAAAAGTAATATTAAAGTTTTTGTTTTCATCATGATTAAATTTTTAGAAGTATCTAGGCGATTTAATACGTTTACTTTTGAATATTTCAAACATAAGTAGTACTTCATGAGTTCCACTTGTATAGGCACTTAATTCTGAGAGAGGATATTCGTATGCATAACCAACTCTCAATTGTTTAGATACTTGAAAATCAGCAATTCCTCCAATAGCTTGAGCTAATTCGTTTACTCTGTACGATCCACCTACCCAGAACTTTTCATAGAATAAAAAGTTAGCGGTAATATCGAAAGATAAAGGAGCACCATTTGTACCTTTAAGTAACATCGCAGGTTTAAACTTAGTGTTAACACCTAAATCAAATACATATCCTCCAGTAAAGTAATAACTTACTCTTTCTAAAGACTGAAATTCTTCATCTCCTGTATAATCGGTATTTAATATTCTAGGTGCAGATAATCCTAAATACCATCTTTCGCTATGCCAGTAAACACCAGTACCTATATTAGGTTTCCAACGATCTTCAAAACCAAAAATCACTTGGTCATTCATTTCTGCTTGTCTAAAGTCTGCATCAAGACTATAGCTAGTAAATCCAGCTTTCATACCGAAAGCTAATTCACTGTTTTCGCTTACACGAATTGTATATGAGAAATCACCATACAAATATGAAAAGTTTTGAAATCCTAATTCATCATTTATAAATGAAATTCCTACTCCTATTTTGTCATTTCTCAAAGGAGAATGTACAGAAAGCGTTTGAGTTGTAGGACCTCCTTCAAGGCCAACCCATTGACTTCTGTGTAGACCTACAACACTTAATGTTTCTCTACTTCCTGCATACGCTGGATTGATTGAGATCGTATTATACATATACTGTGTAAACTGAGGCAATTGCTGAGCAACTCCCATCCAGCTACTGAATAGTATAAATGCTATAATGTTAAACTTTACTAATTTCATTTTAGGTTAAGATTTAGTTTGTTGATACGTAGATTGGTCCTGTGATTGGTTTTAATTCTAAGTCACCAGTACTACCTTTTAGTTTTATAATATAATAGTATGTTCCAGTTGGGACATATCCTGAGTTTCCGACAGAACCTCTAGAAGCTTGACCATTCCAATCATTTTGATAATTCGAATTGTCATATATTTTTGCTCCCCAACGATTAAATATTTGTAATTCAATAACGAAGCCACAATCTTCAATTCCTGAAACAGAGAATACATCATTTACTCCGTCTAAAGTTGAAGGTGTAACAGCTTTTGAAATTATAACATCTTCTAAACCACATGGTAATACCACACACTCATCATTTATTGTAATAATAACATCAGTTATACTTGGGCAAATACCACCAACAGTATAAGTGAACATATAGTCACCTAAATCTGCTTCAGTAAATTGATCATTAATATCTAATATTGATGAAGGGTTAAAAAAGCTTCCATCTATAGTTACATCTCCAGCTGTTACTGTCCATACACCATCTGTATCAAAGTTTCCAGATAATAAATCGAATAAATCAAATTCAAAATCATCCAAAATACAAAGCTCAGTATCAGTTCCTTGAACTTGACTTTCAACAGCAACGTTAATTGTTTGAATAAATTGACTCATATTCATACATTCGTCAGTTACAGTCCACGTTCTAATTATTTGATAATTATCAGCATCAATATTTATGATAACTTCATTATCAGGATCTGGAGCAACAACAGTCATTTGCGAACAAGCGTCTTCAAAACCTAAATCAGGTATACTTGGAATTACATCACAAGTCACAAATAATTGATCTTGAAAATCAGAACCTGGTGTTAAACTTGGTGGAGTTGTGTCTTCAATAGTGAAAATAGCTGTAGTATCAGTCATATTTCCACATTCGTCTGTAGCTGTAAATGTAACTGAAGCAGAACCTGTCATACCACAATCATCAGAAAGCGCTGAGAAATTATTTGTCCAGGTTACATTTGAGCATAAATCAGAAGCGATTGCACCACCATTATTGTCTAACCAATCCTGTAGATCAGTTGTATTACCACTTCCATCACATTCTACCATAAGATCAGCTGCAGGAGTTTCAATAGTTGGGCCAGAATTGTCTTCAATAGTAAATATAGCTGTTGAAGATATTTCATTGCCACACTCATCAGTCGCTGTAAATATTACAGTAGCTGAACCAGTCTCACCACAATCATCAGATAGTGCAGAGAAGTTGTTGGTCCATGTCACATTAGAACAATTATCTGAAGCCGTAGTTCCACCATTATTTGCTAACCAATTTTGTAGATCAGTTGTATTACCACTTCCATCACATGTAACTGAGTTGTTTTCTGCAGGATTTGTAATCATTGGAGGAAGCGTATCTTCAATAGTAAATGTTGCAGAGGTTTCAGCAGAATTCCCACATTCATCAGTCGCTGTAAATATTACAGTAGCCGAACCAGTTTCACCACAATCATCAGAAAGTGCAGAGAAGTTATTAGTCCACGTTACAGAAGAACATAAATCTGAAGCCACAGCGCTACCACCATTATTGTTTAACCAATCTTGG
>NZ_JBGCCX010000135.1:0-9437 GCF_045105015.1 Psychroserpens sp. | reverse complement strand
CAGCGCACCACAAAAGGGATTTGGCAAAATCTATATCAGTTTCCTTTAATCGAAACAGAGCAAGCTATAGATTCGGAAGATTTCAAAACACACCCTAAAATTTGCTCTTACTTTAAGGATATGACTTTTGAATTTAGTTTATACAACACAAAAGAGATTGTGCATAAATTATCTCATCAACATTTACATACTAAGTTTTGGATTATTGAAGTTGATAAGCTTCCTCATAAAGGGATTCTTATTTCGAAATTAAAAACGTTTCCTGCACCAATTTTGATTGGTAATTTCATAGAGGAATTTAATTTTACAATTTAAAGAACTCACAATTTTTTCATACTTTTAATACGACCATTACAAAATGTTTAGTTTTGTAATCTTAAACAACAAATAACTATGTCTGGAACATTAAATAAAGTAATGCTAATTGGGCATTTGGGTGATGAAGTGAAAATGCATTATTTTGATGGTGGAAATTGCGTTGGACGCTTTCCACTAGCAACTAATGAAACCTACACCAACAAACAAACTAACGAACGCGTTACTAATACCGAATGGCATAATGTAGTTGTTAGAAATAAAGCTGCAGAGATATGCGAAAAGTATTTATCTAAAGGTGATAAAGTTTATATTGAAGGGCGATTAAAAACCAGAAAATGGCAAGATGACAAAGGAAATGATCGCTATTCAACTGAGATACAATGCACAGATTTCACATTTCTAACTAATAAAAATGAAGCGTCAGCTGGTCAAGGAACACCTCAACCAAATCAGAATCAGCAAACACAAAACACAATTTCACAACCTATTGCAGATGATAATGATGACTTACCATTTTAAACCTTAAAGCAATTTATTTTGGATCCTGAACCCTCGTGTTTAATACTGTTACTAATCTCTGGAAATTCAGCACTCATTTCTGGATTACTATTATTGGTTATTCTGCTATTTTGTTCTGCACTCGTTTCTGGCGTTGAAGTCGCTTTGTTTTCGTTAACTAAATCTGATATTGATACTGGTTTAGAAGAGCAACCAAAGTCATTTTCAATCATCTCAAAACTTTTAGAACGACCAAAAAAATTACTAGCAACCATATTAGTCGCCAATAATTTCATAAACATAGGCATTGTTATTTTGTTTGCTTATTTGGGCGAGCAATTATTTGACTCTATTGAAGTTACTTGGATGCGGTTTTTATTGGAAGTTGTGGTGATTACTTTTTTGATATTATTGTTTGGTGAAATTATTCCAAAAATTTATGCGAGTCGAAATCGAGTAAAATTCTCAACGTTTATGGCAAGACCACTTAAAGCATTAGATATTATTTTCTCGCCAATAAGTATGCCTATGCGATTTGTGACACTAGCAATTCATAATAGCTTAGGCAAACAGAAATCAAACCTTAGTGTCGATCAATTATCGCAAGCATTAGAACTTACATCAGATAGTGACACCACTATAGAGGAACACAAAATTTTACAAGGTATTGTGTCTTTTGGAAATACAGATACCAAACAAGTCATGCGTCCGAGAGTAGATATTTTTGCACTTAGTGAAGACCAGAAGTTTAGTGAAGTTATTGAAGAAATCACCAAGAATGGGTATTCAAGAATACCAGTATATAAAGATAGCATAGATTCTGTAACAGGTATTTTATATGTAAAAGATTTATTACCACATATTGATCGTAAACAACTCGATTGGACCACTTTACTTCGTGAACCATTTTTTGTGCCTGAAAATAAAAAATTAGATGATTTAATGGTCGAGTTTCAAGATAAGAAAGTCCATTTGGCAGTAGTCGTTGATGAATATGGTGGCACCTCTGGACTAGTATCATTAGAGGATGTGATTGAAGAAATTGTTGGAGATATTAGTGATGAATTTGATGATGATGATATCATCTACACAAAAATAGACGACAATAATTTTACATTTGAAGGAAAAACCACTTTAAAAGACTTTTATAAGATTATCAATATTGATGATGAATCTGTTTTTGAAAATCATAAAGGTGAAGCGGAAACGATTGCTGGTTTTGTTTTAGAAATTTCTGGAATTTTTCCAAGATTGAAAAGTAAAATAAACTTTAAAAATTATGTGTTTACTATTGAAGCGATAGATAAGAAACGTCTCAAAGACATTAAATTTACTATTTTAAACTAATAAAATACATTTGAATTCGTTTAGCTATTAAGAGTATAAAATCAACTATGAAAAAGTTACTGTTATTATGTATTGTCATCGTTTCATGCATTTCATGTGGCAATGATCCAATTCCAAAACCAAAAGCGATGTTGCGTTTAGAGTATCCACAGCCTAAATACAAAACAGTAGATATTCCATTACCTTTTACGTTTGAAAAAAATGAAATAGCAGATCCGATTTCTAAAATAAAATTAGATGGTGTAAATAACATTTATGGTGTAAATATTAATTACCCTAAACTTAAAGGAACTGTATACCTTACTTATAAAGAAATAAAGGATAATAATCTTACCGATTTATTAAGAGACGCTCAAAACCTTACTCAAAAGCACACTATGATAGCCGATGAAATTGAAGGTGATATTTATGAAAACCCCAAGAAAAAAGTGTTTGGAATGTTTTATGAAGTTGGAGGAAATGCAGCCTCGCAATCTCAATTTTATGTTACAGATAGCATTAATCACTTCTTAGTGGGTTCACTTTACTTTAATGCAATACCTAACTACGACTCTATTTATCCTGCGGCTGTTTATCTAAAAGACGATATCAAACACATCATGGAAACTATTGAGTGGAAAGAATAACTGTCATAAAGATTTCTCGTCGTTCATTCTTCACTCTGTCGAAATGACAAAACCATCTGTTATTTTATACGATTATAATAATCAATCAAATTTTGAGTGGATGCATCATGAGAATTAGAAATACTAGTATCATTTAACTCTTTTAGAATTGTGTTTGCTAATTGTTTTCCTAATTCAACTCCAAACTGATCATAGCTAAAAATATTCCAAATAATACCTTGTACAAAAATCTTATGCTCGTACATGGCTATTAATTTTCCTAAGCTTTCTGGAGTTAGTTTATCTATCAAAATAGTCGTTGTTGGCTTGTTGCCTTCAAATACTTTAAAAGGCGTTAATTCTTTTATTTTCTCTTCGGAAAGGCCTTGAGCTTTTAATTCATCAATTACAACAGCTTCAGATTTGCCATTCATTAAGGCTTCCGTTTGGGCAAAAAAGTTAGACATTAACTTATCTTGATGATCTTGATTACCATGTAATGATTTAGCGAATCCAATGAACTCAGCAGGAATCAATTTTGTGCCTTGATGTATCAATTGAAAAAAGGCATGCTGAGAATTTGTTCCAGGTTCTCCCCAAATAATCGTTCCCGTTTGATAATCGATTGCATCTCCATTTCTGTCAATACTTTTACCATTACTTTCCATAATACCTTGTTGCAAATAGGTTGCAAACTGATTTAAATACTGAGAGTATGGAATAACTGCTTCACTTTCTGCATTGAAAAAATTATTATACCAAACACTTAATAAGGCAGTAATCACTGGAATATTCTTGTCAAAATCTTCAGTTTTAAAATGTGCATCCATTTTATGAGCACCTAAAAGTAATGCATCAAAATTTTGGAAACCTACAGCTAAACTTATAGATAAACCTACAGCACTCCAAAGGGAGAATCTTCCTCCAACCCAATTCCACATTGGAAAAATATTGTCTTCATCAATACCAAAAGATTTTACCTTTTCAATATTAGTTGATACAGCTACAAAATGTTTAGAAACAGCTTCTTTTGGCGCATGCTTTAAGAACCACTCTCTAATTGTATTTGCATTAGATAAGGTTTCTTGAGTAGTAAATGTTTTGGATACAATTACAAAAAGCGTTGTTTCAGGGTTTAGATGTTTAATCACTTCATTAACATGATCACCATCAACATTACTTACGAAATGTGTGTTTAAGTGATTCGCATAAAACGCCAAAGAATCAACAACCATGGCTGGACCAAGGTCTGAACCACCAATACCAATATTTACAACATCTGTAAAAGTAGCACCTGAATGACTCTTTATGTCACCACTAATAACCTTATCAGAGAAGTCTTTAATCTTAGTTTTAACCTCAAAAATCTCTGGCATAATATTCTTTCCTTCAACAATAACTTCAGCTGATTTAGGATTACGTAAAGCTGTGTGTAACACCTCACGTCCTTCAGTTTTGTTAATCACTGCGCCACCAAAGTACTTATTTATAGCATCTTTTAAATCCACTTCATTTGCTAACTCTGTGAGAAGATCAAGTGTTTTTTTAGATATTCGATGTTTAGAATAATCTACATAAAAGTCTTCCCAATGCAGCTTCATCTCATTAGCTCTATTGGCATTATCAGCGAATAAATCGACTAAGTGTGTGTTTTCTATAGTTGTATAATGTGCTTGTAATTTGGTCCAAGCTTTTGTAACAGTTGGATTGATGGTTTTTAATGCCATTATTGAATTTTAGAAGTTAATACATCATCTTCAGAAGGAATTTCAATTGCGTTATCTTCAAATTGAATTTGATCTAACTGAGATTTTAATGGTTTAATAAATGTTTTATAATCCGTTTTTAACGAATCTGGAATAGACTCAGCAGCTGGAAGTTTTTGTCTAAATGGATCGACTTGTTTTCCATTTTTCCAAAAGCGATAACATACGTGAGGACCACCTGTATTACCAGTCATTCCAACCCAACCAATCACATCACCTTGTTTAACAAAATCTCCTTTTTTAACGTTTTGGGCTTTCATATGAAGGTATTGCGTACTGTAAGTCGCATTGTGCTTAATTTTCACATACTTTCCATTACCACCTCGACGTCTTGATTCTGTAACTGTACCGTTAGCAGTTGCTAAAATTGGTGTTCCAATAGGAGCTGCGAAATCGGTGCCTTTATGAGGACGCAATTTATAACCATAATACGCAATTCGGCGATTGAGATTATATCTCGAAGAAATACGACTAAACTGAACAGGTGCTTTTAAAAAGGTACGTCTTAAACTCTTTGTGTTTTCATCAAAGTAGTCTGCAATATTCTTGGTACTATCAACCATAAAATTGAACGCATAGAATGCTTCGTCTTTATGTTGAAAATATGCTGCGTCAATGCTTTCAATTCCGGCATAAATTGAATCTTCAATGAAACGTTGTTTATAAACTATTTTAAAACGATCCCCTTTTTGGAGTCTAAAGAAGTCAATAGTCCAAGCATAAATATCACTCATATCATTAATTAGTTGATATGGCAGACCTTGTGATTCCATAGTTTCAGATAAGCTATTCATTACAATTCCAGAAGCCTCTCTTTCAACTAAAGAAATAGGTTTCCTACCTCTATAGGTCTGAACAGAATCAGCAAAATTAATAACTACATAATCAATACTATTGGGTTGATATATAAAGCATTCAGGTGTTTGTAAGGAATCGTTAGCACACAAAAGTGTATAAGGTTTTCCTAGTTGTAATCTTCTAATATCGAAGCTGTCTTTCGCTTTTTCAGCAATATTAAAAATTCTAGGATATCCAATATGATTACGCTCAAGAATTTCGCCAAAGCTATCCCCTTTTCTTATGGTATCACGTTTGACTATATAATCTTCAAGAACAAAACCAAATTCTTTTTTTTGTTCAGGCTCAGTAAGTGTTTGTGTTGTATCAGTATCTATTTTATTATCATCGTCTTTACAAGACCATAGGCCAATACAGATAAAAAGTACTATTAATAATTGTTTTGGTTGCATTAACTAGTTCTATAGATTTTCTCCCCAATTTTTTAGTTCATCTTCACTCCAAAGTTCTGGAAAAAATATACGTCTTTGATATTTTGGATGCATGTATTTTTTCCAATCGCTTCCTCCAGTTGCTTCACCATCACCAATACCACTTTCTATGTAGTGTTTAGCAGCATTGTAATGAGCGATTACCCAAGTGATGTTTACTGTGTAATCATAATGTCGCATTGCTTTTACTAATTCAGCATCTTTTTGATCAGCTTCAGGTAGTTCTTTAAAGCGAGTCCATAAATTTTTTGTATTGTAAGTTTGCATAAAGCGAATAAAATCACCTTTGTAACGTTTTTCAAAATTGACTAAAAGCGTTGACTTTTTCCCTGTTTTGTAATCTTTACCAGCAGCTTGCCAATATAAATGTTCAAAAGCATGTTCGAAAGGTGTGTCTCTATCTATGGTAGTTCTAAATCTGAAATCGATTAGGTTGATTAGCTCTGTAGAAGCAAATTCTATCATACGATACTGTGCACTTTGAAACCCACTAGCTGGTGTTAACGTATATCTAAATTTCATATATTGTTCAATCTCCATACCGTGTTGCATGATATTGAACGAAGTTGTTAACATATCAAAGTAGCGACTAATACGCATGAGCTTACTCTCAAAATATTTGGCATTTAAATCTTCTTTTTCAGCAACTTGTTGGATTTCCCAAAGAATCATTTTAAAGAGTAATTCATTAATTTGATGGTAGGCAATAAATACCATTTCATCGGGAAGTGTTGTGCGCTGTATTTGAAGATTAAGTAAGGCGTCGGTTTGAATATAGTCCCAATATGTGATTGGTTTACTGTAAAGCAAGCCTTGTAAATGATCATCTGTATCTTGATCTATTTTAGTATACTTTTCTTGTATTTGCTTAAGTATATCTTCAAACTTATTTATGTCTTCCATGTTAGTTAGTCAAATTGAATTTGAAACGAATGTTTTAGCCCTTTAAAAGCTTCCAAATTAGCTTGAAGCGAACCGACAGCTAAATCAGCTTTGATTTTTAAAGGAATTTTATTTTTATCAGCACTTACCCAAAGGGTTAAACTTTCTTGTTCTTTGAATACTCGTCCAGCCATTACATAAGGTCGAAATTTTAAAGTTTTTACTTTTCCAAATTCAGTTTCTAAAACTTCTCTTCCTAAAAATTTTAATTTGAAATTATAATTTTCTTCATCGAAAAACATATTTAGGGTTACGATTTCACCCTCTCTTATGCTCTCTGTATCGTAATTATTTCGAAGGTAATAAAATGCCGAAACCATATCCTGGACATCTTTTTCGGTAGCTACTGTTTTATGTGTCTTTCTCTTTTTATTATCTATAAATGCTTCTTGCTTTTCATGATCAAAATCAATTTCAATATCTTTAGTATGTCCTCCCTCATTTATTTTTCTCACGAATTTATAAGGCATTCCAGTTTCTTTATCGATATAACTCTCGTAACGATCTTTCACTTTAAAAAACCACTTAATTGCTCCAGTAGTCCAACCTTTACCCACAACATGGTATACAGGCTTTCCGTTAATTTTTGAATCTTTTACCTCAAGAGTAGCATTACCTGCTTTAAGAAAATTGCTGTAGCTCATTTCAAACTTAAACCATTCCCCATCTTGATATGCAGATTGCTCTTGAGCAAAAGACATTTGCATTCCTATTAAAAAACCTATTGTAAGTAGTATATTTTTCATCTTAGACATAATTGTAAAAGTAACTTGAAGTTACATTTTGTTGTTTAATAGGGAGAATTACAATTACTATTCCAAAAATATAAATTTTATTGAAACCATTATGTATAAAGCTGTTATAGTTATGTTAGAATTTAACGAACAATCTATAAAATGTCATTCCGACCGAAGTGGAGGAATCTTGAGTTTGTTTTGTTAACAATTTAACCAGATTTCTCGACTACGCTCGAAATGACAATACATTCGTTTTTAAAAATTAAAGTGTTCCTCTTTTTGCCTGTTCACGTTCAATAGACTCAAAAAGCGCTTTAAAGTTACCTGCTCCAAAGCCTTGAGCTCCCATTCTTTGAATGATTTCAAAGAACAATGTAGGTCTGTCCTCGACAGGCTTGGTGAAAATTTGAAGTAAATATCCTTCTTCATCAGCATCAACAAGAATTGATAACTTTTGAAGCTCTTTGATATCCTCTTTCATCATATCCATGTGTACTCCTAAACGTCTAGGAATATCATCATAATATGCTTGTGGTGGTGGTGGTAAAAATTCAACACCACGTGCTTTTAACTGCGCCACAGTTTTTATAATATCATCGGTTGCTACAGCAATATGTTGCACGCCAGAATCTTCGTTAAAATCTAAATATTCTTCAATTTGTGATTTTTTTGCAGCCTTTGCTGGTTCATTTATTGGGAATTTTATTCGACCATTACCATTACTCATCACCTTACTCATGAGTGCCGAATATTCGGTATGAATTTGTTTATCATCAAAGGATAAGAAATTAACAAATCCCATAACGTCCTCATACCATTTTACCCATGTATTCATTTGACCCCAACCAACATTACCAACCATATGATCAATAAATTTTAGACCTACTGGTTCTGGATTATAGTCAGATTCCCATTTTACAAATCCTGGCATGAAATCGCCTTTATAATTTTTACGTTCTACAAACATGTGAACGGTTTCTCCATACGTATAAATTCCGGCACGAACAACTTCACCAAACTCATCGGTTTCTACTGTAGGCTCCATATAAGACTTCGCTCCTCTTTTAGTAGTTTCCTCATAAGATTTTCTTGCATCATCAACCCAAAGTGCAACCACTTTTACACCATCACCATGTTTAACAATATGATCGTTTATTGGCGACTTACTGTTAAGAGGAGTTGTAAGCACCAATCGTATTTTATCTTGTTTCAATACATAACTTACTGAATCTTTGGAACCTGTTTCTAATCCTTTATAAGCATACGATTGAAATCCGAAAGCTGTTTTATAGAAATGAGCTGATTGCTTTGCATTACCAACGTAAAACTCTACATAATCAGTTCCTAAAAGCGGCAAAAAATCTTGAGCTCCGTCGAAGATTTTTTCCAATCCGTAATTGACATTTTTTACTTCTTTTGCCATAATATTATTATTTATTTCTTGATTCGTTTGATTGTTAAGCTTTTTTTAGCCCTGATTGGAGCGGCATCCTCTCTTTACTAAAGAGAGATACAGCGAAAAGCAGGACATAGCTCCATATTAAAATTTTAATTAATATTTAAACTATCTGATTCTATTGTAGATTCTAATAAATCATCCACTTTTAAAGAATCTATTTGGATTGTATCTTCTTCTATTTCATAGTATTCATCATCATACTCATAAATGGAATCATTTTCCCATTCATATTCAAAATCATCTCCATTATTTTCTAAGTTATACCCTTCCATAAGTGCTGTTGATAAAATAGCGCCATAAAACAAAAAGTATAATAGATAAAGTATTGTAACTATTGAACTTACGACCAAAGCAATAATATTTAAAATCTTTGCTGTAGACACATTTGTATTACTTTGATGTGTATAGTTTTCAGGATTTAACTTATATTCTTTTAAACTCTTGTTAGCCATTACCAAACCGATAATACTTAGGAT
>NZ_JBGCCX010000134.1:0-2724 GCF_045105015.1 Psychroserpens sp. | reverse complement strand
ATGATCTGTACCAATAAGATGTTGGTTACTAGAATTGATCATGGTTTGCGCATTTAAATCCCCAAAATCGAATCTATTATTGTAGGTGGTTCCAGTTGAAATTGAAAATCTTGAGTAGTTATTTCCAGCCGAATACATGTTATAAGTACTTCTAAAATCTAATCCTACGTGGTTAACACCTGGAGTATCATAAGAACTTAAATTAATATAATTATCGGTACCATAATGATTTCCATAAAACACCTTACCATCTGCACCAAGCCATAACCTATTAGAATTAAAACTTACTGAATTAAAATCTTCATTATTAAAATCGGTACTTGAAGGGTTGATTAAATAGCTTGTTGGACTAGCATCAGAAAAACCAATTATTAATCCATTATCACCTACTGCATAGTAAGAGTCTGTAGAATCATTAAATCCTATTTTATTGATACTTGTATTTGCTGCACCATTATAAATAATTTCATAGTCTAAAGACGGAAAGTTTAATCTAAAAATAACTGCATTATTAGTTAATGAATTAACTCCTGAAGCATAAACAAATCCAGAATTTGTAGCATCTTCATCATTTGCATAACAATGAGAAAACACTGTGTTTTCATAAATATCAGAATCGCCAGGATTTGTAGTAATTTCAAATCTTGTCCAATCTGCTGCAGTATTTCCGTAATTAGTTGTATAATATAAACCGCTATGTCCAGACACAAGTCCGTTGTTATCTAAAAAAACGACTCCAGTAAAATTATCATTAAAATTAACATTGATATTTTCCCATTGACCAAAGGTTAATTGAACAGAGATGAAAAAAATAAATGCTGATAAGTATAGTGATTTCATTTGTAAGAATTTTATGCTAATATAATAGTTATTATGTTGTTATGAGTTTAATTAAACTTTTCTTCAAAAAAATATAACAACTACAGTGTCATAGAATAATGACATTTTAATTAAATTTATTTTTAGTAAAAAAGGTATTTGGTACAACCTGATTAATGATAAGCAGAGTTATGGGCTAATGTTTCATTACAAGTAGCACAAGCTATAGCTGATCCAGCTCCACCAGCACATCCCTTTGAGCAAGTATAATGCCATACGCCTGCTGAATTCTGACTCGGTTCTGGAGTAGGTGTTGTTGCAGTTGGAGTTGAAAACTGAACATCAGAATTTGTATTGGTTGGGTTAGCACCATTATGATAAACTGTATTATGAATTAAAATGTTTCCACAAGTTTTACATTTATCAGCTATACCAGCTCCACCTGGACAGCCAATTCTACAGGTATAATGCCAAACACCTGATGCATTTTGTGCTGGCTCCTTTAATTTAGGCGTAGCCTTTTTTGTTTCAGTAGATGCATCTTTAACTTCTTTTGAGTCAGATGTCGTTGCATTTTCCTTTGAAGTTTTTGTACTATCATTACAGCTATATAGCGAAACAAACGAGCATAATAAGAGTGTGCTAAAAATTTTAAAGTATTTCATGATTTTTGGTCTATAGCAGTAAAGTTACACTATAAAAATGAACTTCTTACATATTTCTACGATACTGTCCTCCTACTTCAAACAAAGCTGAAGTAATTTCACCAAGAGAACATACTTTACAAACGTCCATTAAGGCTTCAAATATATTTTCGTTATTAATGGCTTTATGCTGCAAGTCTTTCAATAACTGTTTTGTATCGTTAGCCTTGTGAAGATTCTCTAGAGTTTTTATTTGGAATTGCTTTTCTTCTTCTGTGGCTCTAATTACTTCCGCAGGTAAAACTGTTGGAGACCCTTTACTACTTAAGAAGGTGTTCACTCCAATAATTGGAAATTCTCCATTATGCTTCAAAGTTTCGTAATACAGACTCTCCTCTTGTATTTTACTACGCTGATACATGGTTTCCATTGCACCTAAAACACCTCCACGTTCTGTAATACGATCAAATTCCATGAGAACCGCTTCTTCGACTAAATCAGTTAATTCTTCAATAATAAAAGATCCTTGAATTGGGTTTTCATTTTTATTCAATCCTAACTCTTTATTAATAATTAATTGAATAGCCATGGCTCTACGAACTGACTCTTCGGTTGGAGTTGTAATGGCTTCATCATATGCATTTGTATGTAACGAATTACAGTTATCATAAATAGCATACAAGGCTTGAAGTGTTGTTCTTATATCATTAAAATCAATTTCTTGAGCATGTAAACTTCTTCCTGATGTTTGAATATGGTATTTTAACATTTGTGCTCTAGCATTAGCGCCATATTTATGCTTAAGAGCTTTAGACCATATTTTCCTTGCTACTCTTCCTATTACAGCATATTCAGGATCAATTCCATTTGAGAAAAAGAACGATAGGTTTGGACCAAATTTATTGATGTCCATTCCTCTAGACAAGTAATACTCAACATAAGTAAATCCGTTAGATAACGTGAATGCTAACTGAGAAATTGGATTGGCTCCAGCTTCAGCGATATGATATCCAGAAATTGATACTGAGTAAAAGTTTCGTACGTTATTATTAATAAAATACTCTTGAACATCTCCCATTAAACGCAATGCAAATTCAGTAGAAAAAATACAAGTGTTTTGCGCTTGATCTTCTTTCAATATATCTGCTTGAACCGTTCCTCTAACTTGAGCAATAGTTTTAGCTTTAATATCTGCATATACGTCAGCAGGTAAAACTTGATCTCCAGTTACACCTAAAAGCATCAATCCTAAACCATCATT
>NZ_JBGCCX010000133.1:0-31687 GCF_045105015.1 Psychroserpens sp. | reverse complement strand
TATTGATGATGTGATGACATCATCAAATGTTCGAGTTGTTCATGTAGATTCTAGCGCTAAAGCAGCAGCCAAAATGATGTTAAGATACAGTGTACATCATTTAGTTGTCATGGATGAAGGCGAGATTAAGGGAATGATTAGTTCTTTAGATTTTGTTGACTTAGTCGCAAAGCATGCCTTAGAATAGAGGCTGTGTTTTGTGAAAGTCTTGTATATTTTCCTTTAATTAGTAGATAATGAGTAATCTGATAAGTAATCAAGATCCTAGAATTAGTTGTCAAACACAGTCCTTATTCAAAAAACATCAAGAGTATTTAGGTGAATTTGTGTATGGAGGTATTGATGGTGCTGTAACGACTTTTGCGGTAGTCGCTGGCTCTGTTGGTGCTGGTTTAGATAATACCATTATCATTATTTTAGGATTTGCTAATTTACTTGCCGATGGATTTGCGATGTCTATTGGTGCTTATTTATCATCGAAATCGGTAAAAGATAATTATAACAAACATAAAGCAGCTGAGTATTGGGAAGTAAATAATTTACCTGAACAAGAACGGGAAGAAGTTGAGTTGATTTATAGAAAAAAAGGATTTGAAGGTGATTTATTGAAACAAGTGGTTAACACTATAACAGCTGATAAAGATCGTTGGGTAGATGTTATGATGAAAGATGAATTAATGATGTCTGAAGAAACAAAATCTCCATTTAAGATTGGATTAGTAACCTATATTTCATTTGTTACCATAGGACTCATACCACTTCTAGTTTACCTTTGGGATTTTTTAAGTGAATTTCCTGGAAACTTATTTCTTTGGACAAGTATATTTACTTCAATCGCATTTGTGTTTATTGGATTTTTAAAAACATACGTTACAGAAACTAGTAAACTTAAAGGTATATTAGAAACACTTATACTTGGTGCATTAGCAGCTACAGTATCGTATTTTGTAGGTGATATTCTTGAAGGTATAATAACTAACTAATTAGTGCTCGTTTTTTTATCTTTAGCTATAGGATTAATAAGTTGTTCAGCATCTAAAGCTGCAATTACTAATTTAACGTAATCACTCACAGTTACGTCAACATCTTGTGGATCTGTTATATCGATATAACTTTTCCAAATAAGTTCTCTTTCTTTAGTTGGGCAAATACAATACATGGCTGTTTCTGCGTGATAAACCTTATATTCATTGTAGTATTCTGGGTTAAAGTATATGTCTTGATATTTTAAATAATCTTCTTTAAATCTAGTAATAGTCTCATTATAAGAATCAAAATTTTTCTTGTAAAGGATTTTATTTTCAATGCCAATTGTTTTAGTGAATAAAATTGTGTCAAAACCTTCACTCAATAACTGATATTCTAATGCTTTTAATTGCTCTTCAGAGGTTAAAGTGTTTTCAAAATAGTATACACTCCTTGTAGCTTCAAATCCTCTTAATTCAAATTCTTCTTGAAGTTGGGTTTCAAATTGATGTCTTACATTCTTGTTAGGAGTTAGTCCAACAACTAGAATTTTTACTGGCTCATAAGACTCTATTTCAGGGTTTTTCCAAGAATCGACAAGAGTCGCAGATGAACAACTGAAAAAGAATATAGCTATTGATAGTATTAAAAAATATTTCATGATTTTAAATTTAGGGTTTATCAATAATTCTTTTTTGACTTTTTTTTATTGATTTTATAATGTTAAAAAAATGAGTCTTTAGTTCTTTATAGTCAGTTAAATAATCATTTATTTCAGCCATCAAACCCATATGTTCTTTTACATATGCTTTCTCTTCTGAAATTTGATCTACATCATCTACTAAAATCTTTAGATCATTTTCATGTATTTTAATAGCCTCTATAAGTAGTAGCGTCTGTTTTTGAGAATTAGTTATGACTTTAATGAGTTCTCTATTTGAAGAAAATTTATCAGGCTCGATTAATTGTATTGTAAACATTTTAATAAGATCAAGAAAGAATAAATGCTCATCTTTTATAAATAGCAATTCTGATAACCATTCCTTTGAAGTTTTATGGATTTCATCAGCACTTTGCCATTCTATATATCGAATATTATCTGTAATCATTTTCATGTTTTTTAGTTTAAAGAAACAGAAGGCAGTCCCTCAAACTACCTTCTGTTTAATAAGTCCTACTTAACTTCAATTACTTTTTTTGGAGCTGAATTATCCTCCTCGTTTTTCAGTAGGTTTAATTTTAAGATTCCATTCTCATACGTTGCTTTAACGTCTTGATCTGTATTGATAGAATTTGGTAATCTTAAAGATCGTTTAAATGAATTATAACTAAACTCTTTACGAGTGTAATCATCTTTTTGTTCTTCCTTTTCATGTTGTTTTTTACCGCAAACATTAAGAATGTTATTGTCAATTGTGACTTCGAAATCTTTTTTTGAAAATCCAGGTGCAGCAAATTCTACTTCAAAGTCTGTATTATGCTCTTTTACATTCATAGCTGGCATTAAGCTATCTTCTTCAAAAAAATCGGTATTAAAGAAGTCTTCGTTGTTTAAAAATGATTTTAAGCTTTCATTATTCCAAGTTGGGAATATTCTATTTCTTTTGTTGAATTTGATATTTGACATAATTGTAGTTTTTAGAATTAAACTTTATTTTATATCACTAATGTATTGATGTATTGTGTTTTATGAAATGATTTTGGTCAGTTTGATAGATGTTTTATTTGATTTAAACCATCACTTTATCAACATTGGTTAATTTAGGGATCTTAATATGCCAACCAAATGTGTTTTCAATTTTAACTCTAAAGGCGTCTAAAGCCGAAGGTTCGCCATGAATTAAGTATACACACTCTGGTACATTTTTTATGCCACTTATCCAATGAATTAAATCGCCTTGATCGGCATGTGCAGATAAGCTTTCTATGCTTTTAATAGTTGCTTTTACAGGATAATATTTCCCAAAGAAGCGTATTTCGTGAGCACCTTCAAGTAATTGTCTTCCACGAGTGCCTTCAGCTTGATAACCAACTAAAAGAACTGTGGTAGAAGGCTCATCAATAAGCTGTTTTAAGTAGGTGAGGACACGTCCGCCAGTTACCATGCCACTGCCAGCAATTACAATTTTTGATCGTTTGTCATCTATGGTTTCCCATGTTTCTCTGTAAGATTGTACAATATTAACATGATTGCACATGGCCTGATACTCTTCAGGTGATAGTTTATGCCATTTAGGAAAACGTTTAAAAACATCTAAAACATTATTTCCCATAGGACTATCAATAAAAATTGGGATGTTTGGAATTTTTCGCTGTTTGTATAACTGCCAAAGTATATAAATCAAGGTTTGTAGTCTTTCAACTGCAAAGCTTGGTATAATTAGATTTCCTTTGTTGTGTATGGTTTCGTTGACCATTGATGTTAAGATTTCTTCAACATCGTCTATTGGGTGTAGTTTGTTACCATATGTACTTTCTATAAATAAGAAGTCAGCCCATTCAGGTGTTTTAGGATCCTTCAATAAGTAATCATTTTTTCTGCCAATGTCTCCTGAAAACACGAATCGTTTTCCGTTAATATCTAGTTCGATAAATGTTGCTCCTATAATATGTCCATTATATTGAAAACGATATAAGATGTGCTCAGATAAATGAATCCATTTATCTTCAATTTTAGCCTGAAATAGTGAAATTGTTGCTTCGGCTTCTTTTATAGTATAAAAAGGTAGTGCGGGATTATGCTTTGTGTACTTTTCTTTATTAGCTTTTTCTGCTTCTTCCTCGTGTATTTTAGCACTATCCTTTAAGATGATTTCAGCAATCGCTAGAGTAGGAGCAGTACCAATTATTTGTCCTCTAAAACCTTGTTTGAAGAGTCTAGGTAAATATCCTGTATGATCTAAGTGGCCATGAGTTAATAAAACGACATCAATGGCCTTAACATCAATAGGGAGATCAATCCAGTTTAATTCTCTCAATTCCTTTAACCCTTGAAACATTCCGCAATCGATAAGAATATTTTTCTCTGAAGTTTCGATAAGGAATTTAGAACCAGTAACAACTCCAGAAGCACCTAAAAAATTAATTTTCACAAACGTTTCCATGTCAGTGTGTTTTAGTATTGCATAATTGTGATATTTCATCAAGTATTTTTTCTTTCCTAACCTCTGAAATACCCAAATGGTCTAGGAAAAATGTGTTCTTCAATACGTTTCGACACAAAACAATATCTCTACTTATTAAAAATTGTTTTTCACGATTTGTTAGTAAAGTTGAAACAGTTATTGGATATAAACCTAAACGGTCAATTCTATCCTTTAGACCATTGTTTTTTGGATAATTCCAACTCATTAATTCTAAGCCACAGCAATTACCATATTGTAAAGCGTCTTCTGTGAACCTCGTATTCGTGATCACCCAACCTTTGGTTAGTTGTGTGCCATTTTTTGGATTATTGTTCCAGTGTGTTTGAATATCTCGATAGCGTGAATAAATATAAAGAGGAACCTTTACATTGCATTTTAGGCCTTGATCACTATGAAATTTACATTCAGCGATTGTAGTTTCATTATTTTTATGAGCAATAACATCAACCTCATGAGTTACACATTGTCCTTGCAGTATTTTACCAACTTCTACTTTATAACCTGAGTACTTTAAAATTTCGCCCACAAAACGCTCAAAAGGAAATCCTGTCGGTCCTAGTTCATAGATTGCTTTTTTAAGTTTGTATTTCGATGCATAGTAGCTTTTTTTCTTTTTTAACAATGCAAATGCTCTATTGTATATTTCTTTGGTAGAAATGCCTTGATATAATTCGTCTCTAACCTTATCTAGTATTTGATCTACACTTTGTTTGTCTGCACCAGTTTGTTGTAAAGATTTGCGCAATTTGTTAAGAGAGAATTTTACTTTTTCTCCTGATGATTTTGTAATATCTATGATTTTAGTTGCCATTTCCTGTGAATTTAAAAAGCTGCCAAAACCTAGAGCGATTCCAACAGCTTTTAGATAACTAACATGTTAAATGTAATATGTAAACACTTATTTTGAAATGATATTCATCAGTTTGAACATGGAATAACCAAAAAAGGTACGTTGGGATGGAAGCCAATTTTTTTTATGACAGGTTCATTTAAAATACTCTCAATAAAACTTCTTTCGTAATTTATCATAGCTAGAATGTTTATATTAAGTTCTATAATGAAATCATTGATTTCTATTGACTTTTTTTCATATTCTGGCATCCAATGGAAACTATGTGGATGGTCTTCAAGATTGGCTTTCAGCATTGCAAGATTATAATTTTGTATTTCGGTTAGATTTTCTTCTTCATTGATATGTACGATTCTTATTTTAGAGTTATGTAATTCAGCTAAATGTTTTAGTGGTACTAATTCTTCACCAAAAAACCTGTTGAAGTCGGTTGGAAACGCAATATCTTTTGGTTTAGTAAAATCAAATTCGTCAGGTACAATTAATAAGGGACAATCCTTGATTTTTTTTATAACATGAACAGTATTACTGCCAAAGAAAATTTCCTTTGCTTTGGTAGCTCCTTTTGTTCCCATGACTACAAGGTTTGCTTTGTATTTTCTTATTGCAGACTCTATAGCAAATTCTAAATCACTGCTGCTTAAAATACTATTGAAGTCGTGATTGGCATTGGCACTAGAGTTTTCTGCCATATCTTTTAATTCTTCAAGTTCTTTTAGTGCATTTTCAGACATTACTTTCAAGAGTCGATTTGAAAAATTTGACATTGAAGATACTTTCATCTTGGTAGAGTGAATGAAGTGAAATGTACATTCTTTTTCAGCATAAAGTTTTAATGCATATACTGCTGCACTCCATGCGTTATCTGAAAAATCTGTTGGTAGTAAAATGTGTGTTCTCATGATTATGTGTGTTTGAAGTAGATTAAAAAAATACTATTTAAAAATATGCTCTCCAATGTTATAAATCAGACCTATTTATTTTTTAGAAGGTATGACTAGAAATGGTGTGTTTAAATGAAACCCAATCTGATTCACCTTTGATTTGAAGAATAAATTTTCAAAAAAGGAATGTTTATTATTAATCATTACTAATAAATTAAATGTTGTCTTTAATTGAAAATCAACAATTGCTTCAGCTACATTTTCATTTTTAATATTGTGAAATAAAGGTGCTATTGGCTCAAAATACAAGTCTAGTATGTTTCGGTTTTTGATTTGATTTTCAGAAAGATGAATTTCGTGTGAAACATGTAAAATATTCAGCCTTGAATGATGAGCTTTGGCAAGATCAAGTAAAGGTTGTAATTGACTATCTTTAAATTCTACTTCATAATCAGAAGGGAATAAAATCTCTTTAGGTGATTCATATTCAAAGTTACTAGGAACTGCAATTACTGGACATTTCACACTATTTAAAATATGAATAGTATTAGATCCAAATAAAATGCCTTTAAGCCCAGAAGCACCTTTGGTTCCCATAATAATTAAGTCCATTACACCTCTTTCATAAAGTGTATTAATTTCTGCTGTTAACGTATTGAATGATGATATTTTTTTAAATGTGTGCTTAGGATTTTCAAAATTTTCATTGATCTTTTTTAAAAGATCATCTAACTCTTTTCTTGAAGTTTCTTTTATAGCTTCTCCAACCTGAAATGCCCTAGAACTTGTCTCCATATATTCAAGTTGATAATAGGTAGGCGTGTAAGTGTGTAATAAAATAAAATTGCATTTTTCATCTTTATAAAGTTGAAGAGCATAAACAATAGCATTCCAAGAATTGTTTGAAAAATCGGTTGGGAGAAGTATCTTTTTCATAATTTATGTATTTAATAGCGTCTAATATTCTGTAAGGCTAAAAATGGAATATCAATGTATAAACTTATTTTATCTATTGTTGATTGAAATAAGATGTTTTCAAGAAATGAATGCCTAGTATTAACCATGACTAGCATGTCAATAGGATGTTCTTTTATGTAAGTGTAAATAGCATTGACTTTATTTCTGTCATAAGTAGTAACCGAACTGACTTCTGTTTTATGTAATTCCTCCAAAATAAAGTTCTGGTTGTCTTCTTGTCTTAAAGAGAGATTTTTAGTTTTTGAAACGTGTAATAAGTCAATCTTTGCTCTATATGGTGAGGCAAGTTCACATAAAAGTTTAAGTTCTCTTCTCTTATATGGAATTAAATAATCAGTAGGAAAGAGTATATGTTTTGGTTGATTGTATTTGTAGTCTTTTGGAATAGCTAATACTGGACATTGTACATATTTTAAAACTTGTAAGGTACGTGTTCCAAAAGTCAATCTTCGATCATCTGTTTTTCCACGAGTCCCTATAACAATAACATCTATGTTTTCGCTATCAACGATTTTATCTGTTTCATCTAACAGTAAATTGTTTGAGGCTATGGTGTGGTATGTATGTCTTGGGTTTGGTGAAATTTCCTTAAGTTCTTCTAATATAGTTGCTAATTTTGATTCTGTCCTATTCGAGATAATTTTAGTAAGATCATTCATTGTCTCTCTTGACATGAGATCCTGATCTTCATAAATTTCATCCTTATAGGCATGCATGATGTAAAAAACGCTCTTCTCGTATTTAAAAAGTTCTAATGCGTATTTTAATGCATTCATTGCATTTTCTGAAAAATCTGTAGGAATCAATACTTTTCTCATTGGTAAAAAATTTATAGATGAAAATTTGTGTTTAAATCAGCATAAAAATTGAGCGAAAGAAACAGGAAGGTAAGCCTTCCTGTTTCTTAGCAATAGAGAGTTGTCAATCGATTTGTATACCCTTAAAAAATGTGTAGTGAATGAATTGCTAACTACAAATTAAACAACTGAAACATCTCTATCTGTAATCTTTAGGATGTGTGGTCTAAAGACTAATGTTTAAATTATTTCAAAGAGCATTTATGCTTTAGAAGTTAAATTTAAGTTACAGTAATTGAAATTGAAATGATATTGATCAGTCTTAAAGTATTTGACGATAAATAAAGAAGCCAAACAAATTGTTTGGCTTCTTTAAAAATTAATCCTAAAATTAATTTTAAATGAGAATCCCCACTCCCACTATGTCATTTATAATGACACTATAAATATAATTATACATCACAAATTAGTAAATGATATATGTCAGTAATGTTGTTTTATTAGAACAGTACTATCATGTGTGCACTATTAATAAGGTGTATTCCTACCAAGAACAAAAGCAAATACAACACTTGAACTAATTTGATATTCAATGTATTTAATAAACTAACAGTTGGTTTAGGTATTATAAATAACGCTAATCCTATGAATAGAGATGACCAGCCAATACCAGTAATGATAAATTTATAATTGAATTCCCAAATATTGTGAAATAGGATATTTAGTAAGCCTACAGTTATGGTTAGAAATGCTATTAATATCAGAAATTTTTCATCTTTTAAATCTGAGAAAATTTGCTTAATTCGCTCTGGTTTTAAACTTAATATTAAGAAAAAAATGATTAGGTACCATCCCCAGAATTTTGCTAAAAAGATTGAATTATCCATAATGTTTATTTTTTTTCATGCAGCACAAAAAAGGGAATGTCTGTATGATAGCTTATTTTTTCAACTTTTGAATGAAATAATATGTGTTCAAAATAATTTAGATTTTTTCCTACCATATAAAACATATCGATATTTCTGCTTTGAGCAAAACATTGAATAGCGTCTTCAATTTTTTTATTTGTTAAAAAATGAAAGTCAATGCTAAAGTTTTTAAAGTAGTTTTCTAATAATTTTTTATTTAATTTTTGGTCATCATTTAATTCTTTGTGCTTTTCTTTTATATGTAATATGTGTAGTGAAGTGTTGGGATAATTCAAAGTGTGTTTTATCGGTCGCAATATGTCTAAGTCATGTGATAATGAAAAATCAGTTGCAAAACCAATTTCTTTAGGCTTTACAAATTCAGAGTTTTCAGGAATGACTAAGGTGTTACATTTGACTTTTGTAATCACATCAGCAGTATTTGTTCCGAGTATTATTTCTTTTAAGCCTGTAGCACCTTTGGTGCCCATAATAATATAATCTATGTGCTTTTCTTCTATGTTTTTTCGTATTGAAGTTATAAGAAAATTATACTCTGATATACAATGGAAATTATGATTTTCCCTCTTTAGTAAAGATTCAGAAATACGACTAATTAATTGTTTTAATTTAAGTTGTGTAGGTTTAATATAACTATCTTCTATCTCCTCTTTACTCAGAATATATGAAGAATCATTAACCGCTAAATCAGCTATTTGGTTGGCGTGAAGGATATAAAAATTACAAGTGTAGTCTTCAAAAAACGCTATAGCATATTTAATAGCATTCCATGAATTATCTGAAAAATCTGTTGGCAAAAGTATATTTTTCATTTTACAACATCTTTAATATCGCAAATGTATGCTCATGCTTTTATAACTAAAATGATATTGATCATTTTAGTTATAAAAGCATAAATGAAAGACTAATAAATCTCTTTTAACTTTTTGAGATCTAATACTTTAATATGTCTGCCTTCAGATTTAATCAGGCCTTGATTTTTAAACGTTGTAAGTGCTCTAATTAATGTTTCTGTGGCGATACCTGCAACACTAGCCAAATCGCTTCGAGATATTTTTATTGGATCTTCAGGTTTACGATTGATTTTTTCAGCAAACTTTACAATGGTTGCAGCTGTTTTTCTGTTAACTGTTCCATAGGCCATTTCAAGTAATTGATTTTTGAGTATTGAAAGGTCATCAGATAGCAGTTGAAGAAGCTCAATTACTAATTTATGATTGTCATTAAGTATATCGCTAAAGTTGTGAGATGAGAGCCCCAATAATTGAAGAGGTTCAATTGCAGTTGCAGTTTCTCTGTGAGGATGGTTATCTATAAATGAAGCATAACCGAATAAATCATCTTCTTTAAATAAAGCAGTCGTGAGTTCTTTACCCTGTTCATCAATTTTATGGCATTTAATACTGCCTTTTTTTATTAAGTAAACGTAATTAGAGTGGTCACTTTCTCTATAAATAATATCATACTTTTCATAATTGAATACTTCACCATAATCATCAAAATGATTTTTTAAATCATTGAGTGTTTTTAATTCAGGTTTAGCAGTAGTTTTTGGAGTTGTCGATGTAGTTAATTCTTTTAATATTGCAGCTTTAGCTAATCTACTTTGTATAGCACTTATGAGTTCATCTTCACTAAAAGGTTTAGTTATATAATCGTCGGCACCTAAATTCATACCTTTTCTAACATCTTTGTGTTCGGTTTTAGCAGATAGAAAAATAAATGGTATATACTTGGTTTTTGGGTTTTTTGATAATACTTGGAGTGTATCATAACCATCTAATTCTGGCATCATAATATCACATATGATAATGTCTGGAAGATGTTTTTTTGCCAAAGTTATTCCAATTTTGCCATTGGGTGCTGTAATGGCTTTATAGCCTGATAATTCTAAGAGTTCAGCAGTATTTTCTCTAAGTACAGTATCGTCCTCTATTAGTAATATAGTTTTCATTATGATGCAGTATTTGGCAAAGTTATAATAAACGTAGAACCTTTAAGCTCTTCACTTATAAAGCTGATGTTTCCACCTAGATTTTCTAGGTAATGTTTTGCAATGTTCAAACCTATACCAGTGCCTTGAATATTAATGACATTTTCAGCTCTAAAATAACGTTCAAATATGTTTTTTTGATCCTTTTTAGGAATGCCTATACCATTGTCTATAATTTGAATTTTTGTTTCAAAATTATCTTGATCTATCGCAATGGTAATCACTGTGTTTTGGTTTGAGTATTTAATAGCATTATTAACTAAATTAGCTAAAATTAAACCTAATATTTTTTTGTCTTGGTAAAGTGAAACATGATTAATGTTTTTCGGATATTTTATGTGTTGGCCTTCTTTCAACAACATGTTTGCATTATAAACTACTTCGTCTATAACTTCACTTATTTTGAAATCAGTGAAATTGAAAGATAGTTTACCTGATTCTAGTTTCTCTAAAGAAAGAAAATCATTTAAGATGTTGTTCAAATAATGAACTTTGTTAGAAATAGTTTTAATATGTTTATCACGTTTTTTTTGCTCTTCACTCAATTTGTACTTACTTAAAATAGTTGCTGAGGTCAAAATACCACTTAAAGGAGTTTTGAATTCGTGTGAAACCAATGATAAAAATCGTGTTTTCATAGCATTCAATTCTTTTTCTTTAAGTAGTGCAGTTTGTAACAGCTCTGATCGCTCTTCAACTTTTTTCCGTCCGGTAACATCATTTTGAATTCCAATAAAATGTGTGACTACACCTTTTTGGTTTGTTATTGGCATTATATATAAGTCGTTCCAAAACATAGTACCATCTTTCTTATAATTACGAAGTGTAACTTGACAATTATTACCGCTTTGTATGGCTTCTCTTAAGTCTTTTAGAGCAGGTTGGTGTTTGTCTTTTCCTTGTAAAAACCTACAATTATGATTAAGAATTTCCTTAGATGAGTAACCTGTAAGGTTCTGAAAGGCTGAATTAAAATAAATAATCGGGTTATCTGCTCTAAGCGCATCTGTTATTATAATACCATTACTTGCAGAGTGAAGCGCTCTACTTTTTAGCATAAGATCTTTTTTAGTCTCTTTTAACTCTGTTACATCTCTAATTAGAGCCATTACATAAGTCTTATCATAAATTTTAAAAGGATTTAGTTCTACCTCAATGTCTATGATATCTCCACTCTTTTTTAAGCCATAAATATCTGAAGCTTCTCCCATTCGTCGTCTTTTGCCGTTTTCGATAAATTTCTCAAAATGTAGTGCATGATTGTCATGGTAATTTGACGGTAGTAATAGGTTTAATGGCTTATTAATTAACTCAGTTTTAGGATAGCCAAATGTAGTTTCAGCTATGTCATTCACTTCCATAATATGTTGACAATTATCAACAATAATGACAGCGTCAGAAACAGATTCTAATAAGATATTAAATATTTCTTGGTCTTGTTGAAACATAGGATTTAGTATAGAAAAGTGTAATATAAAAATACAAAAAAAAGCGCACTTTATTTGCTTTCAACTGATGAATATCATTGATGAAAAAGTCTAATGTATTTAAATTTATACTCTAAGATTTATTTTATGAAAAACGCAATTGATGAAAAATTTTGTGAACATATAGCTAAATTATTTTACGCTATTGCTTGTGTAGACAAACGAATAGAGAAAGTTGAATATGATGTTTTTAAGTCTAAAATGAAATCTATCGATGAACTTTTTAATTATTCAGAACTCAAAGTTGATGTTGATATGTATTATCATATTACTTCAACTTTTAATATGTTGTATTTAAATCAATTTAAATCTCATCAGTGTTTTGAAGATTTTATTTTTTATTTGAAGAATAACTCACATCAATTTCCAAAATCTGTAAGAATTATACTCTTAAAAATTGCAGGTCAAATTGCTGCCAGTTATTCAGGTCAGAATAAATCTGAACTTATCTTTCTCGCTAAACTTAGTATAGAGTTCAAAAAGCTCTAATTATAAGTAAGCTACTCTCTCTCTCTCTCTCTCTCTCTCTCTCTCTCTCTCTTGTTTTTAAATGTATTTTTCAATGAATAGACAAAACAGATCATTAACGACTTAGACTGCGAGTTTGAATTATATATATATTGATAAGACTGATGGATATCATTGTATGAAAAGTAATACAAACTTAGATTTGGTACTATTAATCAATACATATTTTATCATGAAAACAGTTATTTTAAAAAGTTTAGGAATTTTATTAGTTTTTGCAGCGTTCGCAACGTTCACTAATTGTAGTGACGACGATGATAATGACGATCCAATAGTCATAAATGATGTTATGGTTGTTTATAATAGGGCAACTGGTGTATTTTCAGCCATTAATAAAACTACTGGCGCATTAACTAGTTTAGGATCAATCTCGTATGAAGGACAACCATTATTAGGATTAAGAGATGTTGTTTATAATTCTGCTAATGGCTTGGTGTACGCAACTTCCAACGCTAATAGTCCAGGTGACGGAATTATTTATAGTATTAATCCTTCAACTTTGGAAGCAACGGTATTAAATGACAATGCTAATGATGATTGGTATTCGCTTCCTGGTATTGAAATGCACAATGGTAAAATATTGGGCACTGTGTACTGGGATGATTATAATTATGAAGAATACTCAGGCTTGATTTGGTTAAATTTAGATGGGTCAATTAACGATGTTGCTTATTTTACATATGAAGGAGATGATTATAATGTATGCTGTGGTATGGGATTAGAATATGGGGTTGATAGCAATCAAATCTATATTTCTTACGAACGAGAAATTGTAGTCTCTGATTTAAATGGTAACGTGTCTGAAGTCATTGAATTGACTGCAGTCGGATTTCCACCAACTCGAGTGGCAGCAGGAGGCGGAAATGGTCTTGGATATGTAAGATGCCTAGAAAAAGATGCAAATGGAATCCTATATGGTTTAGATCAAAATGGAGTTTTCGGTACAATCAACTTAGAATTGGGTACGTTTAACTACATTTCTAGCCTAAATTTTCAAAGTAGCGATAGGTCAGCATTAGCAGATGGCAGTGATTGGTTAGCATTATCAAAGATTCCAGAAAATGTGTTTCAATAAACACCTCTTATTAATATAAATAAAAAAGAAGACTATTGTGGTCTTCTTTTTTATTTAAACAATTCTCATTAAATATTAAACTTGTGTTATAATTTCAATAGTCTGATAGATATCATTTTATAAGGTTTAGTTCAAATCTATATTTGTCCTAGTAATATTTAATCTAATAGTCATGAAAAACTTAAGCTTCGTTTTAGTAATGATGACCATATCATTATTTGGATTTTCTCAATCACTAGAAAATGTTGATTTTATTTCTCCATTCAATGAGGGTTTTGCTGCAATACAAAAAGATGGTCAATGGTCGTTTATAAATCAGCAAGGTATTTTAATAATGGATTTTAGAAGTGATTTGGTTGTGTCTCAAAATTTAGATGGAAGTTTTCCAGTATTTAGCAGTGGTAGATGTCTTATTGAAGAAAAGAGAAACGGGATTTCTTATTTTGGTTATATCAATACCTGTGGAACAAAAATTATTGAACCTCAATATTTAAATGCTTTGAATTTTGATAATGGATTAGCGATTGTCTTAGAATTAATAAAAGTGAGAGTTGGAACAAATGAAGTCCTTGGTAAAAATGTCGCTTATGACAAATATTTGGAAGCAGTTATAGATGTTCAAGGTAATATAAAAGGTTATGTGAGTCCAAAAAGAACTAATGTTCTTTTAGATAAAAAATTCTTGCGGCAACCACCTAAAATTGCAACCAAAAAGATTTCAAATAATTTATATGCATTATTAAATAAAAATAACACTTGGGATATTAAAGTGATTAATTAAATTTTATAAATAGTTCTTAATGAAAACTTTAAATTATTTGATGGTTTTTTTAGTAATGGCATCTTGTTCTAGTAAGGATAATGGGATTTTGCCAATGGAACTTACATTAACCGAATCAGTCTATGCTTCTGCAACAGTTCAGCCAGATAGCTTGTATCAAGTATATGCCTCAATATCTGGTATATTAGATAAGGTTTTAGTAGAGGAAGGTGATCTAATTACAGAAAACAATTCTTTATTTGAAATTATTAATGCGACACCTAAATTAAACACTCAAAATGCGAAATTAGCTTTAGATCTAGCCAAAGAAAACTTTAATGGTAGTGCAACTGTTTTGGAAAGTATTAAAGATGAGATAATAGCTGAGATATTAACTTATAAAAATGATTCTATTAACTATTATCGACAAAAGAATCTTTGGGATCAAAATATTGGATCTAAGGTTCAATATGATGAGAAAAAACTAAAGTATGAGTTGACTTCAAATAAGTTAAAGCTTCTAGAAAATAAACTTAATAGAACAAAAAATGAATTGCTTACAGCTGTAAAGCAAGCAAGAAATAACTATCAAACAGCATCAATCACTACAAGTGATTTTACAATAAATAGTAAAATAAGTGGAAAAGTTTATGCATTGTACAAAGAACCTGGAGAAATTGTTACGAGTATGGAGCCCTTAGCATCTATTGGAAGCTCTAAACGTTTTATTATCGAATTATTAGTTGATGAAGTAGATATCGTAAAAATAATAGAGTCTCAGGATGTCATTATTCATCTTGATGCCTATAAAGATAAAGTATTCAATGGCAGTATATCTAAAATATATCCAAAGAAAGATGAACGAAATCAGACTTTTACAATCGAGGCTGTTTTTGTCAATCCTCCAAAAGTATTGTACCCAGGATTATCTGGAGAAGCAAACATTATTATTGGTAAAAAGGAAAATGTGTTGACAATACCTAAGCCTTATTTAGTCGATTCAAATAAAGTGAAAACTAACGACGGATTAGTAACTGTTAAAGTAGGTCTACAAAATATGGATTATGTAGAAATCTTATCAGGAATAACAAAAGACACTCATATTTATAAATCGGAGTGATGACAAATTGGAGAGTTATATTCAGTATTGCTAAAACACATTTGCTCACCAAAATTAAGCAAACATCAACTGCAGCGCTTGGTGTTACCTTTGGAATTGGTGCTTATATTACTTTAGTCTGTTTTATGACCGGTTTAAATGGTATGTTAGATGATTTAATTTTAAATCAAACTCCTCATATTCACATTTATAATGAAATTGAACCTTCAGAAAAGCAGCCAATTTCTATGTTTGAAGATATTGAAAAGGCGTTCAATGTGGTACACTCTGTTAAACCTAAACTGAGTCAGAAAAAAATTCACAATGCTTTACCAATTATAGATCATTTAAAGTCCAATAAAGATGTCTATGGTGCTTTGCCACAGATAAAAACACAGATATTTTACATCGCTGGATCTATTGAATTAGGAGGTAATTTAACAGGAATTATGCCCATAGATGAAGCTAATTTATTCAATATGAAAGATTATATAGTTGAGGGCTCAGCAAAGGATTTGCAAAATACTGATAATGGTATTTTACTAGGTGTTGGAATCGCAAGAAAAATGTCTTTAAAAGTTGGAGATCGTGTTCAGGTGAGTCCAATTAATGGAGGGCTCTTTCCTCTTAAAATTGTTGGAATTTATCAAAGTGGTATTGCAGATTTAGATGCTATTCAGAGTTTTGTAAATATTAAAACCGTGCAACGTATTTTGGGTAAGGCTAATAATTATGTGACAGACATCAATGTAAAACTTTTTGATATTGAACAAGCGACTTCAATGGCAAAGAGTATTGAACAACAATTTCATCTTACTGCTATTGATATTAAAACTGCAAATGCACAATTTGAAACAGGCACAACAATCAGAAATCTGATAACGTATGCAGTTTCTATCACTTTACTTATCGTAGCTGGATTTGGTATTTATAATATTTTAAATATGCTTATTTATGAGAAAATGAACGATATCGCTATTCTCAAAGCAACTGGATTCTCAGGAAACGATGTGCAATTGATTTTTATGAGCCAAGCCATGATTATTGGTTTTGTTGGAGGCATTCTTGGATTACTAATCGGATTCGCATTGGTAAGTTTGATTGATACTATTCCTTTTCAAACAGAAGCACTCCCAACCATAGAGACGTATCCAATAAATATGAATCCAGTATATTTTATTATCGGATTTTCATTTGCAATGCTTTCAACTTTTTTTGCAGGTTATTTACCATCTGTGAAAGCAAAAAAAATAGATCCCGTAAAAATAATTAGAGGTCAATAAAATGAGTGTAGTTTTAGAAGCTAAACATATCAATAAATACTTTAAGAAACCTGTGTTGTTTCATGTGTTGAAGGATGTCAATTTTAAAATTAAAAAAGGGGAGTTTGCCTCTATAATGGGAAAGTCTGGTTGTGGGAAATCAACGTTGTTGTATATTCTCTCTACTATGGATACCGATTATGAAGGAGAATTGATTCTGAATAACCAATTAATTACAGGTCAAACCAGTGCGCAATTATCATATTTACGAAATAAACATATTGGTTTCGTATTCCAGTTTCATTATTTACTATCTGAATTTTCTGTCTTAGAAAATGTCATGCTTCCGGCAAAAAAGTTAGGTGAAAAGTCAATGAAAGACATAGAGCATGATGCCTTAGAGAAATTAAGGATACTTAATATTGACCATCTGGCTAATAAAAAAGCATCACGTGTGTCTGGTGGTGAAAAACAGCGAGTCGCTATTGCTAGAGCATTGATTAATAATCCCTCAATAATTATGGGCGACGAACCAACAGGAAACTTAGATAGTTATAATGCCGAAAATGTATTTAATATTTTTAAACAATTGAGTAAGGAACAAGGCATGTCTTTGTTAATTGTGACTCATGACAAAGATTTTGCCAATAAAACAGATAGAATAATTCAAATGGGAGATGGTAAAATTATCACTTAAATATTATAAATTTAAGGTGCTTATCATCAAATGAAACTATTAAATATCATCCGAAAGCCAGATGAATTAAAAATAGAATTAATTTTAAAACATATCAAATGAAATACATATGCTTAGTAGTCTTATTCATTTTGCTTTCAAATTGTAAAAGTGAACATAATCAGAACAGTAACGAACAAATTCTAGAGGTAAAAGATATTGAAGAGATTGAGACTGTTTTCTCAGATACAATACAAAATATAGATAAAGATATTCAGCCTATAGAAAAGGCTATTTCAATTGAATTAAAGCAAAAAAAGTTGATTGAGAAACCCGATGAACGAGAAAAATTTCAATCATTAATCATTGATAAGAGTTATGTTGTCGATAAAAAGGATTATACCATCAATTTTAAATATCCATTACTCAATGAGTCTATTAAACCTACTCATAGTAATTTTAATGAATTTATAAATGAATACTATGTAAATATAACAAAAACGGAATCTGAGATATTAGAAAGTAAATTGTTGTGTGATAGTATTGAAGCAATAACATTTAGGGAAGAAAGGTTTATAGATTACAAAATTTTTATTGCTAATGATGAATTGGTAAGTGTGCTTTTTTATAAAGAGAATTTTTATTCAGGTGCCATGCATTCTAGTTATTCTTTTGATGGATTTAATTTTGATTTAAATAAAGGAGGCTTTATGACTTATGAAGATTTTTTCATTGAAGGATCGGAAGATGATTTATTAGTTATCATTAATGAACAAATAAGAAAGAAAGCTGGCAAAGGAGACTTGTATTACGATTGCTGGGAATTATCTCTAGAGGACTTTTTTTTAGGTAAAAATAATTTTGTTCTTAATGATACAAACCTAGAGTTTTACTTTGATGATTGTGTCATGTGTCCATCCTATACCGGAACTTATTCTATTGAGCTTCCACTTAAAGTCTTGAAGCCAGTATTGAAAAAGTATGATGCTAACCCTTTACGGATTCAATAAAAAGTCACCATGAAAATTGTAAAAGTTACACCAGAAAACGCTTTAAAAGAAACATTCTTTTGTATAAAAGATATTAAAAGACATGGGTTTCAAGATAAACTTAAATGGTTTGAAAAGCGCTATCAACAAGGTTTAAGGATAAAAATCCTGAAAAATCCTGAAGACAAAATGATAGGATTTATGGAGTACGTACCAGCCAAATATGCATGGCGACCAATTGATGCCGATAATTATATGTTCATTCATTGTACTTACATATATTCAAAAAAAGATAGAAACAAAGGTTACGCCTCTTTGCTCATTAAAGACGCTGAAAATGAAGCTAAAGCAGAAGGATTGGATGGGTTATGTGTAATGACTAGTAATGGAGGTTGGCTAGCCGATAAGACCTTATTTGAGAAAAATGGTTTCAAACAAATTGCTGAAAAAGACAGGTTTGAATTATTAGTAAAGACTTGGAATAACAACGCTGTCATGCCGAAATTTATTGATTGGAGCTGCCAACAAAAGAAGTATAAAGGATGGCATTTGAGCTATGCAGACCAATGCCCTTGGAATGAAAAGTCTGTAGCTGCAATTTTAAATGTCGCTATGGATTGTGGTATAGATCTAAAAATCACTAAAATAAATACAGTTAAAGAAGCAAAAATGGCACCTTCAGGTTTTGGTGTCTTCAATTTATTGTATGATGGTAAACTAATAGAAGATCATTATATCAGTGCAACCCGATTTAAAAATATTCTAAAAAAAGAAATTCATAATTAGTTGTCATGACTGATTCATATCATTTAAATAGAAGATTGTAATATTTAAATTAGGTATCAAACTAAATAATGTGCTATTATGAAAATTCAATTAAGTTTAAGGTTGCTTTTTGCAGTTTTATTACTGTTGCTATCTACGTTTTTTTTCGTTTAGATAAATGCTGTTACAGAAATTAGGATGAAATTTCTAAGACAGAAGTCGCTCTTCGGATGAGTTAAAAAATAAGAGGAATACTTGTAAAGTAGCAGTTAAGTATTTTTTATTCTTTTTCTAGTTCAAGATTTTTAGATACTTTTTCCTTTTCACGCTCAAGTTTTCTAAAATATCCTCGGGTTAGAAAATTATGTTTTAAGGCTTCCATGTTTTGGTTAAATTTATCGGTTCCTTCATTAATGTTTTGTAACGTAGATTTTAAGCTATTTACAGCTGTAGTGTCTCTAACTAAATAATTGAAGGTGCCTTCACTAGAGTTTATATCAGTTACTATAGTATTAATATTATACAATACATTGTCTATTTCACTACTAGAGGTTTCTAAATTAGAAACTACCATTTTAAGCTTTTCACTCGAAATGGTGTCATTTAACAGCATTCCTAAGATTGTATTATCATCTGTTTTAATTGAAGTAATGATACTATTTAATTCGTAAATAGTCTTTGTTGCACCTTGACTTGCTATTCTGAGGTTGTTTACCGATTGTTTTAAATCGTTAGCCATAATAGTATCGTTAAGTAATAAACCAACAGTACCATTACCTTCTAACATGGCAGTTGTGATTTTGAGTAAATCTGAAGTGAGAATTGCCGCATTTTCTGAACCTACACTTAAAGTGCTAAGGATGTCATCAGCACCAATTTTACTGTAGGATACGATTACATCACCATTACTAATTAATTCTGATTCACCTTGACCTGGAACAATGTTCACAATCATATTGCCCACTAAGCCATCAGAACCAATGGTTGCAATCGCATTTTTTTTAATATGAGTGATGATTTTTTCCTGAATGTTCATACTAACTTTGATGGAAGAATCATTCACCATCGTTATATCATTTACAGTTCCTATGTCTATCCCAGAATAGCGGACATTATTTCCGCGCTGTAGGCCATTTACATTTTGGAAATAGGCACTTATCATAAAGGTTTTATTAAACATATTTCGTCGTTGACCGATAAGGTATATTGCTGCAATGAATAACATAGTACCAATAATGACAAAGAGTCCTAATCTTAATTTTTGTGCTTTAGTTTGTTTCATTGTATTAGTGTTTAAAAAATGCTTTTATGTTTTTATCTTGACTTGATGATAACTCGTCGTAAGTTCCTTCGGCATAATCGATACCATCAATTAAAAGTATCATACGATCTGAAATGACTCTTGCACAATCCACATCATGGGTTATAATTAGTGATGAGGTTCCATATTTTTTCTGAATCTCCTGCATTAAAAGGATAATCTCTTTTGCTGTAATAGGGTCTAGCCCACTTGTAGGTTCATCATAAAGAATAATTTTAGGTTGCAGTATCAAAGTTCTAGCTAATGCTATACGTCGCTTCATTCCTCCTGAAAGTTCTGCAGGCATGAGGTCTATAGCATTCAATAAACCTACATTTTCTAAAGCTTCCTTTACTAAGGTTTCAGTATCAGCGTCTTTGGCAAATTTTTTAGTGTGACGTCTTAAAGGAAACTCTAAATTTTCTCTAACAGTCATTGAATCGTACAAAGCACTACCTTGAAATAAAAAACCGATATCAGCTCGAAGAATATCTAAGGCTTTTTGGTCTAATGTAGTAATATCATTATTCATAACGCGAATAAATCCACTATCGGCTTCCATTAATCCAACAAGGCATTTAATCATAACTGATTTTCCTGAACCCGATTTTCCCATGATAACCAAATTCTCACCTTGAAAAAGTTTCATGTTAAAGCCATTTAGCACATGGTTGTCTCCAAAACTTTTCCGAAGATCTCTAATTTCGAGAACAATATCGTTAGATGATATGTGAGATGTCATGGTCATAAATCGTAAAAAATATCGGTTACAAAAACAGCTATAAAGTCAATAATAAATAATAATAAAGAGGCCAGCACAACTGCTGTATTGGCAGCTTTACCAACACCTTCAGTTCCCTTACTACAATTGAAGCCCTTAAAGCAACCTACAATGCCTATCGCCAAACCAAAAAAGAATGATTTGATAGTAGCTGGAATAATATCTCCAAATTCTAAAGCATCAAAAACTTTATTAAAATAAAGCATAAAGGACACATTTCCCTTAATATTCTCAACTAAATATGATCCAAATAAGGCAATAGCGTCTCCAAAAAGTACTAGTAGAGGAAGCATAAGTGTAATCGCTAGAACACGTGTTACTACCAAGTATTTAAAGGGATTTGTTCCTGAGACTTCCATGGCATCGATTTGTTCTGTTACTCGCATAGAGCCTAATTCAGCACCTATTCCAGAACCAATCCTACCTGCGCAAACTAAAGCCGTAATTATTGGTCCGACTTCTCGAACTATAGAAATACTAACCATTGAAGGCATCCAAGAAACAGCTCCAAATTCCATTAGTGTTGGTCTGGTTTGTAAGGTGAGCACCAATCCAATGATAAAACCAGTGATGCCAACGAGAAGCAATGAACGATTACCCATTTGATAGCATTGGCGAAGAAATTCTTTCATCTCAAACGGACGCTTTACAACTTCAATAAAAAACCGTTTTGTGAAATATGATATTTCTCCAACTTCTATAAAGAAAGACTTTAATTGGTTTTTTATTTGATGTAATCCAATCATTTTAGAGTGTGCTTCTCTCAAATGTATGGTAAATATGAAGCTTATAAAATGATAATGGTCAATTCTAATATGTTGTTAGGTTATATGGATTTAGTTGGCATTGAAGATTTCAATACAGTTAATAATGCTTTTTAATCCTAAAGTGAACTGATTTTTATCATTGTGTTTTATAGGTTTTATTAAGATATTTATTATCATCATAAAACTAAATACTCATGAAAACTAAACAAGACATTAACTTTGTAGAAAAGGTTATTGGAGCATTAAGAAAAGCGGCTGTAGAACTAGAAGAGTTTCAAGTTCAAGCTGCTTTAGGCAAATCAGAAGCTCAAGATAAATACGAAGAAGTAAAAAAGACTTTTAATTTATTTCTTCATGATAGCGAATTCAAAATAAAAGGCGTTAAAGAAAAAATTGAAGATTTGAATGCCAAATTTGATGAATTGCGCCTGCAATTAGTACTTGGTAAAGCTGAGACTAAAGAAATTTTTAAAAAGCAAAAAAAGCAATTACTTCTAACTTTACATGATATTGAAGTTAAAATTAAAACTAATGAAGCTTTAACTAGAATGTATGCTCTAACTTTAATTGAAATTGAGCAGTTCAAAATTCAATTAGAAATTTTAGAACAAAGATTCATTAGAGATAAGAGTAAAGCGGTAGATGCTTTTGAGAAAGGTAAGCATGATTTTAACTCATTTATAGATAAGTTTAAGGGAAAATATGCTAAGAAAGAAGTTGAGGAAACCAAACTAGAGCATTTTCAACATGAGATAACTGAGGCTTTTGATCATTTTAAAAAGGCCTTTTCTAAACCATAAACTTCAGTTCTAAATAGAAAAAGTACAATGAAAATTGTACTTTTTTTAAATTCAGTTTAGAGCGTTAATTAGTTACATGTCATAATCTCCTTTTTTGAGATTCATTATCATGCCAAAACCTAAGATTACAGCAAGGAAAAAACTAGTAAGACCAAGTAAAGATAACCCATGCCACAATGGATCTATTTTGAATACAATAAATAACGAGGCACCAACAATTAAAGCGACCATTATAAATGCTGTTATTAACTGTTTCGTAATTCGTTGAAGTGTATGAACCATTGGGTCAATACCTTTATGTGTAAGATCTACTTTGACTTCACCAGAATTTATTTTTCTAATCGCATTTTTTAAATCTGTCGGAAACTCTTCCATATAATTAGTGAGTTCAACTACAGAATTTGCAACTTTTTTTCCAATTAGAATCGGATTGTATTTCTGAGTTGCATTTTTTCTAAGATATGGTTTTGCAATGTCAAATTGTTCCAATTCTGGATGCAATTTTTTTAATACACCTTCTAGTGTAACTAATGATCGAGCAAATAGAAAAAAGTAGGTTGGTACTTTTAAACCATGCGCAATGATAATGTCTTTGAGTTCTAAAAGAATGGTACTCATCTCGTTATCATTAATGTCTCGAACATAATATTTCTCTAGAAACTCGTTAACATCAAACTCTAAATCTCTCATGTTTTTTATTGGAGCATTGTTTGATAATTGCTGCAAGGATTGAATGATTCCTGTGACATCTTTGTCATTAATAGCAATAAATAATTTCCCAAAAATTGAAATATCTCTTGGTAGCATACTGCCCATCATTCCAAAATCTAAATAACAGATATGACCATTGGGTATCACAAATAAATTACCAGGATGTGGATCAGCATGGAAGAAACCATATTCAAATATTTGCTTAAAAAAGCTTGTAGCCAATCGTCTTGCAATAACTTTTGGATCATTATTTTTTAGTTTAAGTGCTTCAATTTGATCTATCTTAATTCCTGAAATGTATTCTAAGGCTAATACTTTTGTAGTTGTAAATTCTGGATATACTTTTGGTGCTTGAGCAAATTGATCTAAGGAATTATCTGCCTTTAGATTATTGTAAAAGCGTTGCACATTAATTGATTCATTGATAAAGTCAATTTCTTTTAAAATCGAATCTTCAAAGTTTTTAATAAGACCCACAGGGTCAAAACTCTTTAAAGAAGGCATTCTTCGTTCTAATATTTCAGCAATATTATACATTGCTTTTATATCTTCTCCAATAATTTCATGAATTCCAGAACGCTGAATTTTTAGCGCAATACGTTTGCCAGAGTGCAACGTAACCTTATGGACTTGTGCAATTGAAGCTGATGCAAAAGGTTTTGGTTCAAACCAAGCAAATAAATTTTGTACTGTATCCTTTAGTTCAGTTTCTACTACATTTTTAGCGACCTCCTCAGACATTGGAGGTACATTGTCATGAAGTTTTTCTAATTCTAATGCTAGTTCTAACGGAATTAAATCTGGTCTATTACTTAAAATTTGACCAAATTTCACAAAAGTAGGACCTAACTCTTCACATACTAATCTCATCTTCTCCCATCGACTAAACTTTATGGCTTGTGTGCGTGCTGAATTTGGTACTAATTTTTTTACGAATGAATAACGATTTTTTTCCTCCAGGTAATACACAAAATCTTCAAAGCCATACTTTACCAGAACTCTGAGGATTTGATTGTATCTCGAGATGGATTTGAAGTTTTTTCCTATGCCTGATATAAGTCCCATTATGTTAAGATTCCAAATGATTGATCCTTGCTTCGAGAAGAGCTACGGTTGCATCTAACTTTTCTAATTTTTCATTCAAAGCTTTAATTTCATCTAAATGTGCTACATTAATTTTCTTGTAGAATTTAATGACTTGTTGTTCAATTTTTTCATTTAGTTCCTCTTTAAGTTCATGAGTTTTTGCTATGATACGATTAACAAATTCTAATTCATTACCGTTTTCATCAAATTGAGAATCAGTCATAAACTTATTCATGTTGTCTTTTCCTTTTTCAGACAATTCATTAATTCTGTCTAAAAAATGATTGTCTTTTGCTATGAAGTAAAGACTTGAACTTAATGTAATTAACTCTAAAATTGTTTTAGTTTTCATAAAGCATAGTTTTGACTTAAACTATCTTAAATATATTACTAATCCGATGGTTTTAAAATGATAAAGATCATTTATAGAGAATTAATAATACCTTAAATTTAATAGTATAAAAATCTTAAAATAATATTCCAATGAAAACAAATTCAATCACCAAATTAATGACCAAAAATGTAGTTAGCGTCTCGTCAAATCAAATTCTTTTGGATGTTAAACATATTTATGAAAAAGACAAATTTCATCATCATATTCCTGTAGTTGACGATGGAAAATTAGTTGGCATGGTAAGCTTACTTGATTTTATGTATCATATTTCAGGAGCAGGTTTAAGTGATGATCATGAAGTTTACAAAAAATTACGTGTGAAAGATATATTTACACCCAATCCATTTTATATGACATCGGATACAAGTATTAAAGAAGTAGCTGAGGTATTAACAGAAGGTCGATTTCATGCAGTCCCAATCTTAGATAATGATAAGGTTGTTGGAATTGTATCTACTGCTGATGTTATAAAATACTTTTTGGAAGTTGCTTAATGGTAACGGTTCATCAACATATAATCATTGTTGCATTATTTATTTTTGTATTAAAGTTTAGCTTTACTCAAAGCGACTACTTTGATGAAGTTTCAGATAGTACAAAGCTAAGTAGTCAGTTAGCTTCTGATACATTATTGGTAAAAAATCACGTGTTAATTGAGAACTACTTTCAGTACATCGATTCCCTTGTAATAAAACATGATTCTTTAACACCTTACAAGTTGAATGAACATCTTTTAGTTCATGCAAATTCTTGGATTATTGATACACTTCAGAATACCGATTATTATAGGATGATGTCTCGAGATTCTTTTGTTTACGATCAAAAAAAAATGATTGTTCTTCCAAAAGGAAGTGTAATCACTATACCAGATTCTATTCGAGCCAAAAAGATTTCAAGCGCATTCCAAAAAACTAAAATAGATATTAATATTCCAGAATTTAAACTTCGTATTTACCAAGATTCGATCTTACTTTATGAATTTCCTATTAGAGTTGGAAGGAATGAAAAAAAATATTTAGAAATGTCTGGTAGGATTCAAGATTTAAAAACTAAAACAGGAGTAGGCTATATTGTTAATTACAATCGTAACCCTAGATATGTCAACCCAGTTAATAATCATCAGTATTTTGTTACAAAACGAGATGATAAAAAAGTGACTAAATTACCCCAAATCCCTTTTATTGAAACCGAAATCAACGGGATTAGAAACGGTCAATTAATCCATTCCACAACCAATCCAATTACTTTAGGGAAATCCTACTCTAATGGATGTATTGGGACAAAAGAAGCAGATGCTTGGGTGATTTATTATTTTGCACCTTTACATACCAACATTAAAATAAGATATGATTTAAATATAATAAATGAACTTGGCGAAACTATTGTTCTGGAAAATATTTATCAATACAAATGACTAAATTGACCTTAAGACAAATAGATTATTTCTGTCAATTCATTACCTGTTTCAAGTCCAGAATTCCAACAATCTAAATTATGTATCGTTGTTTCTGCAATGTTTGTTAGAGCTTCATCAGTTAAAAAAGCATGGTGTCCGGTCATTAGAACGTTTGGCATAGCGTTTAATATCATAAGCATCTCGTCATTAGGTATGTCTTGAGAATGATCATTGAAGAAAAGTCCTTTTTCATTTTCATAAACATCAATACCTAAAGCACCAATTTTTCCATTCTTAAGTCCGTTAATGACATCTTCTGTGTTTATTACTGCTCCTCTTGCAGTATTGATAAGAATTACACCAGTTTTCATTTCTGAAATAATATTTTCGTTGATAAGTGAATGAGTTTCGGCATTTAATGGTATATGTAAGGATATAATATCCGATAGCTCACATAATTTTTTTAGAGTTGTGTAGCGCAAATTATAATCGTCTATTAACTTGTTATTTTCTTCAATATCATAGCCTATTACATTACAACCAAAACCATGCATTATTTTTGTCATTACTGATCCAATTCTACCTGTACCAATAATGCCAACGGTCTTTTCATTGAGATCAATTCCAACCAGGTTGTCAAGATTAAAGTTATAATGTTGGACACGTAAATTAGATTCAATTAATTTCCGATTTAGAGCCAGTAATAAAGCGACTGAGTGCTCTGCAATCGCATAAGGTGAATAAGCTGGTACATTAGCCACTCTAATCTTTAACCTAGATGCAGTTCTTAGGTTTACGTTGTCATAGCCCACAGATCTAAGTGTAATGTATTTGATACCAAAATCTTTAAGCTTTTCGATAGTCAGAAAACAAGCTTCGTCAGCAGAAAAAATCGAAATGGCATCATAGCCAACAGACATCATAGCCGTTTGTGATGACAAGGCCTCTTTTGTAAATGTGAGTTGGTACTTATTGTTGTTCGCTTTTTCCAGATATGGAATTTCAAAATCTTTAGCGCTGTATAAGAGTACTTTCATAACAAAATAGAAATTATTTAAAAGTAAAATTAGTACCAAGAATTCACTTTTGAAATGATATTGGTCAGGTAAGTTTATGGATTCTGATCTCACGGCATGACAAGAAACAGATAAAAAAAAGAGGACAAGTTTAAAATAAATTGAAAACTGTCCTCTTTTGTGGAGTCGGAGAGAATCGAACTCTCGTCCAAACAAGCTATTAAAGAGCTTTCTACACGTTTATTCTTTCATTAGATTTTCGATGGTGAACTGGCAAAAGACAACCTACTCAACACTTAGCTTTTTTATCTCGAAAAGGCATCAAAGCACTACCTAATCTAAGTTAATATTTACGATGCCTCTAGTAAGAACGCCATTAACCAAGGCTTTCTGGAGACATTTAGCTCTCCTACCTAGTAGGACGAGGCTTAATCTTACTATAATTCAGATTATGCAGCTAAAGCGTAGTTATTCTCGCCGTTTAAAAAGTTGACCTAGCCTTTTACGTGTATCAATGTCATTACACGACGTGCTTACCGTTTAATGAGTCTCGCTGTCAAAACCAGTCGACCCCATTTTAGTAATTTTTATTTTGGCGTTCCCTTTCAGGTCAGGCTTTCCGCTTTATCTTTTGCAAAAAGCAAAAGGATGCCGCTTTAATCCTTAACGCAGTATGCAAAGTTATCAAAAAGTTTGTATAACCCTACTTTTACTAGTATTTTCGTACAAATTTTATACCAATTTAGAACACTGACCATTTCTGTCAGTTTTCAATAATTATAGACATCATATTATGAAATTCGGAATCATTAAAGAGCGTAAAAGTCCACCAGATAGACGCGTCGTATTTTCACCTGAAAAATTAGCTGAAGCTAAAAAGCAATTCCCTCAAGCAGAGTTTGTTGTGGAATCTTCTGATATTCGTGTGTTTCCTGATGAAGCGTATCGTCATTTCGGATTTGAAGTTGTTGATGATGTTTCAGATTGTGATGTGTTATTGGGTGTTAAAGAAGTTCCTTTAGAGCATCTCATTCCGAATAAAAAGTATTTCTACTTTTCACATACCATCAAGAAACAGCCATACAATCGAAAGTTATTACTTGATATGCTCAACAAAAATATCGAGATGTATGATCATGAAACCATTGTAAAACAAAGTGGTGCACGTTTAATTGGTTTTGGTCGTTATGCTGGATTAGTTGGTGCTTATAACGGATTTAGAGCTTTAGGATTAAGAGATGGTTTGTTTAATCTTCCTAAAGTAGAAACACTTACAGATCTTAACGCTGTAAAATCTGAACTTGATAAAATCACACTTCCAAATATTAAAATACTACTCACAGGAACAGGAAAAGTTGCTATGGGAGCAAAAGAAATATTAGATCATTTAAAAATCAAAGAGGTGAGTGATGCTTTATACTTAACATCACAATTTTCTGAGCCAGTTTATGTCATGGCAGATGTTATGGAATATGCAAAACGCATGGACGGTAAAGTAGGAGAGAAGCGAGAATTTTATAAAGATCCTACAGGTTATGAAAGTAATTTCATGCCTTACGCTAATGAAACTGATTTTTTTATTGCAGGACATTTTTATGGAAATAAAGCACCTTATTTATTTACAAGAGAAGATGCAAAAAATCCAGACTTTAGAATTAATTTAGTCGCTGATGTGTCTTGTGATATTGATGGACCAGTAGCGAGTACAATTCGACCTTCAACAATTGCAGACCCATTTTATGGATACGATCCACATTCTGAAACTGAAGTGGCTTTTGATGCAGACGAAGCTATCACTGTAATGGCAGTAGATAATTTGCCTTGTGAATTACCTAAAGATGCTAGTGAAGGTTTTGGAGACATGTTTTTAGAGCATGTCATACCAGCATTTTTTAATGGTGATGAGCGTGGCATTTTAAAACGCGCAAAAATTACTTCTTCAGATGGAAAACTTACAGAACGTTTTTTTTATCTAAAAGATTATGTAGAAGTAGGGTAAAACCGTTTTAAATTGTTTTATAATATATAAGTCAATTTGAGTTGCGTATTTACTTGACTAAATTTTCTTATTTTTATGAAGCAACCTTTTACATAAAATTGCATCTATATATTTACAATCAACAACTTAAGTCTATGAAACTATTTAAAAATCTATTCATTATTGCATGTGCATTGATGATATCTTCATGTGAAGAAGAAAACTGGAATTCAGATAACCCAGAAACAGGAGAAGAACAACCATCCGATTTTTCTCAAAATTTCGGAAGTTCATTTAGTGCTCGTTTCATGGGTAAAGTCGTTAACGAAGACAATAATCCAGTTTCTGATGTGATAATTTCTGTAGGAAACATTATTGCATCAACTGATAGCAACGGAGTTTTTTCAATAACAGATGCCACTGTGTTTGAAAATTTTGCCTACATTAAAGCTACAAAAGATGGATTTATTGACGGCTCTAGAACAATAGTTCCCTCAGATGGCATCAATCAAGTAACAATTATGTTATTGAGCTTAGATCCAATAGCAACAATTAATTCTGGAGAATCAAGTATAGTGGATTTACCTAATGGTACGCAAGTAGCCTTCGATGGTAATTTTAGTAACGAACAAGGCGGAGATTATAGTGGAGCAGTTACTGTAACGTTAAAGCATTTAAACCCAGATGATAGTGATATGAACTTTCAAATGCCAGGTATGTTATTTGCTGAAGATGCTGGTGGTAGTGCTAGAGTGCTTGAAACTTATGGTATGATTGCCGTAGAATTGCGTGGTGCTTCTGGTGAAGAGTTAAATCTAACAGAAGGTAGTACTGCTGAAATATCAGTCCCAATCCCTCAAAATGCAACGAATGCACCTGCAACGATTCCACTCTGGTTTTTTGATGAAGAAGGGGGTTATTGGAAAGAAGAAGGGGAGGCGATACTCCAAGGAAATAGATATGTTGGTAATGTGACGCATTTTAGTTTTTGGAATTGTGATGCACCTTTTCCTTATGTTGAGTTTTGTGTTACCATAGAAGATACAAATGGAAATCCGTTGCCAAATACTTATGTGATTTTACAAAGAGAGGCGGTTACAGGATGGTATTCTTCTAGTGGAGGATATTCTAATGCAGATGGTCTAGTTTGTGGATTAATACCTTCTGATGAAACCTTAACTTTGATAGTGCCAAGTTTTGGTTGTGTTGATAATGATTTTTCAACCGAAATCGGTCCGTATTCTTCAGATCAAAATATTTCAGTTCAAGTTACAGATATAGATGCTCTACTAACTAATTTTACAGGAGTATTTAATGATTGTGATGGCAACCCTATAACTAACGGATACATGCAATTGTTTTACAACAATATTACAGAAATCATACCTATTGATAATGGCATCTTAAATATGTCGATTGATTATTGTAGTGATAATACATCATATTCTGCTGTTGTTGTTGATTTACTAAATAACCAAACTACAGATGTAACTACTGGTAATTTTGCATCACCTACTACAGATTTAGGCATGCAAATGTCTTGTGTAGATTTAGCAGATACTGATAACGATGGTATTTTAGATATCGATGAAGATATTAATGGTGATAATAACTTAGATAATGACGACACAGATGATGATGGTACTCCAGATTATTTAGATGAAGATGATGATGGAGACGGAGTTAATACAGCTGATGAAGATCGCGATAATGATGGTAATCCTTCAAATGATGATAGTGATGGAGACCAAACACCAGACTACTTAGATGATTTAGATGCACTAGTTTATTCTGTTGATTATTCTGCAGAAGGTTGTGCTCCAAATGTAGTAATTGATTTTGATTTTATTATAGACGAGTTCTATTCTGGGTTAATAAATAATACATACTCTTTTCACCTAACACAATCAGATGCAGATACGAATATAAATCCATTACCAATGCCGTATACAAGTGATGGAACCACAACTGTTTTTTATGTGAGAGCAAATAACTCAATATCAAATCAATTTGCGGTTGCTGAAATTTATATTTTTCAAGAAAATATAGATTCAGACCAAGATGGTTTAACCGATTGCGAAGAAATTACTGGTATTAATGAGGATAACGCTTGGTCTAGTTGCGATCCAAACGGGAACATCACAGATCCAAACGATTCAGATAGCGATGATGATGGGTTTGATGATTGTTATGAAGCTTTTATAGGAACTGATCCTAATGATGCTAGTAGTTTTCCTCAAGATACAGATGGTGATTCTGTCCAAGATTCGCAAG
>NZ_JBGCCX010000132.1:0-19136 GCF_045105015.1 Psychroserpens sp. | reverse complement strand
TGGATTAACTTCTAATGCCTCATTGTATGCTTGAGATTTTGCAATTTCTTTTTCTTCTTTCAAGTATTCTAGTTTGAGTTGTTCAATACGTTCTTGTTGTTTTGATACTAAAACTTCTCGCTGTCTATCTTCCCATGCTTTACCCATAAAGTTGTGAGTGATAAAAACACTAATAAAGTGGTACACTAATAAAAACAGCCAAATACCAATGGCAATTACAAACCATTCAAGCCCAGCAATTTTAAAATCTTTACCAATTCCTAATACTGTATTAGCCAGAATAAGAAATACAGCACCAATAAGAAATACTACAAAATGTATGTATAACCGCTTTTTTTGTTTGATACGTTTTTCTGCAGTTTTTATTAAAGCTAATTGCTCTTGATCTATTGATGGTTTTGTTTTCTGTTTTCCGAACATAACTGTAACAGTTTATAATATAAAGTTATAGTTTTTAATATTATTAAGTTGGTTTCTATTGAAAATAAAGTGTCATTAATAAACTAAACGGTGTGTCTACAATAATACCTTCAGAAATCCCTGGAGCTTTAAATTTCGGGAGTCTTTTCGTTACTTTAATAGCTTCAATTGCTATTGCTCTATGATTGGCTTTGGCGTTTACGTTTTCTATTTTCCCTTTTTTATTAATGGTGAATTCAACTAGGAATTGAGTTGATCTTTCTGTTGGTAATGCTCGACTAGCCATTTCAATATCAAAACTCATTTTAATAAAATTCATGATTTTAAGTTTTGAGCATTCCTCAAGAGCGGCATTAGTAGATTCTTTATCACAACCTCTAAATATAGGATATTTAGTTACAATTTCATTTTTATTGATCTCTTGACCAAAAGAATTAAGTCCAATGAATATTGTGAATATGAATAAAAACTGTTTCATGAAATATTTTTTTCAATAGCTTATTTTCTTAGTCTGTCACTTTAAATACTATTGGCATTGAAAAACTAACATCAACTGGTTTGTCTTCAAAATATCCAGGTTTTAAAAATTTAGGAACTAACCTAATAACTCTTTTAGCTTCTTTTTCTAATTCTGGGTGTGGACCTCGAGCATTAATATCTATGAGATTACCAGTTTTACTTATTTTAAATTGTAAAGTAATTCTTTTTTTTCCAGGTGAGAGTTTTAAAGTGCTTGCCAAATTAAGATTGAAATTTTCAGAAATAAGTTGAGATATTTTTTTGTTTATACAATGTGTTAATACATTTTTAGATGAATTTTCATCACAACCGTTATATACAGGAATTTTGTCGACATTGTTGAAAGCGAATTCTTTAGGTGTCGAATCATAATCTTTCAATGGTATTAATCGATGATTTGAAGTGTCTAATACAAACCCAATTTTTTTCTTAACTGTTGTTGCTAATGTGTCTCCAGAAGCATTAATGACTGGTTTTACACGAGGTATTTTTTGTTGAATTAAGTTATTAATAATAATATCTAAGCTAATATAAGGTGTTCTTGCACTTGAATTCATTGGCACGATATAGCCTTGTTTGCCGTATCTAATAGTGGTATTTATAACAATCGTATCTTCTTTTCGAGAGGAGTCTTTTGTAACCTCTTCAAGTGTTTTGCTATCTAAATTCTTTGATATAAATTCTTGGAGCTTAATTTCATAGCACTTTTCTGCAGTTTCGTCATTATTACAGCCTTCAAACACAACGAATGGTGTTTTAAATAAAGATCTATCATCTTGAGAATAAGCTGAAAAGAAAACAGTAAGAAGTATAATTAAAAAACTAGTTTTCATATTCATTATTTAAACAGCAACAGCTCCTTTGATGTGAGGATGCGGATTGTAATCAACTAGCGTAAAATCTTCAAACTTGAAATCAAAAATATCCTTAATTTCAGGATTTATAATCATTTTTGGAAGTGGTCTTATATCACGAGATAATTGTAATTCTAATTGTTCTAAATGATTACTATAAATGTGAGCATCGCCAAAAGTGTGTATAAATTCTCCAGCTTGGTAACCACAAACTTGTGCCATCATCATCGTAAATAATGCATAGGATGCAATGTTAAAAGGCACACCTAAAAAGATGTCTGCGCTACGTTGGTAGAGTTGACAAGATAACTTTCCATTTGCAACATAAAACTGAAAAAAGGCGTGGCAAGGCGGAAGAGCAGCTTTTCCGTTAGCTACATTTTCGTCAAATGATTTTGAAGTATCAGGTAATACGGAAGGATTCCAGGCAGAGACTAACATACGTCGACTGTTTGGATTGTTCTTTAGTGTTTGTATAACATCTTTAATTTGATCGATGTCATCACTATTCCAGTTGCGCCATTGATGTCCGTAAACAGGACCTAAATCACCATTTTCGTCGGCCCAATCATTCCAAATACGCACACCATTTTCTGTTAAATAGTTAATATTCGTATCACCTTTTAAAAACCAAAGTAATTCATATATAATTGATTTTAAGTGTAATTTTTTAGTAGTTACCATTGGGAAACCTTCACTTAAATCAAAACGCATTTGGTAACCGAAAACACTTTTTGTTCCAGTCCCTGTGCGATCTCCCTTTTCGTTTCCTTGGTCTAAAACGTGTTTAACTAAGTCGTGGTATTGTTTCATATTCATTTTCCGCAATTGCGGAAATCTCTTTAAATTAAACTTCTTTTTTTCAGAAAATAAAAATAAAAATATGGGTTGAAATTACATGAAATCAACCTCTTAATATATTAAAAGTTATTAACGAAAAAAGTAATGTAATTTATCTGAATTGATTCTATGCTAACCGATTATCATTCCAGCTATAGTTGCTGAGATTAATGAAGCAATTGTGCCGCCTATTAAAGCTTTCATTCCAAATTTAGATAGTTGTTTTCTTTGACCTGGAGCCAAAGAACCGATACCACCAATTTGTATTCCGATAGAAGCAAAATTTGCAAAGCCACAAAGCATGTAAGTCGCCATGATAATAGATTTTTCGTATTTAAGATGTGTTGCACTTGCAACATTTTTTAAATCAGCTAATTGAATGTATCCTACAAATTCACTAGCAGCCAATTTAATACCTAGCAATTGTCCCATTAAAGCAATATCTTCAGAATTCACACCAATGAGCCACATTAAAGGCGCAAATACATAACCCAAAATGAGCTCTAAAGAGAGGCTTTGGTATGGTGTATTGTTTGCTACCCAATCATTAATGGTAGAGACATCTCCAACCCAACCTAGAATCCCGTTAAACATGGCAATGAAAGCAACAAATACTAATAACATTGCGCCTACATTAACAGCTAATTTTAAACCTTCTGTAGTACCATTAGCAATAGCATCTAACAAATTTGTGCCTATTTTTTCTTGAGATACTGAAACATCAGTGTTAACTTCTTCAGTTTGTGGGAATAATATTTTTGAAATTACTATAGCGCCAGGAGCTGCCATTACAGAAGCAGCTAATAAATGTTTCGCATAAAATAAACGCAACTCAGGATCATCACCTCCTAAGAAACCTATATAAGCCGCTAAAACAGCACCTGCAACGGTTGCCATTCCTCCAATCATAACAAGTAATATTTCTGACTTGTTCATTTTTTCTAAATAGGCCTTAATCATTAAAGGCGCTTCGGTTTGTCCAAGGAAAATATTTCCAGCAACACTCAAACTTTCTGCACCCGAAATACCTAAAAGTTTAGTTAATAGCCAGCCCATACCCTTTACAACTTTTTGAATGATACCTAAATAAAACAAAACAGAAGTTAAAGCAGAGAAAAATAAGATGGTCGGCAATACTTGAAAGGCAAAAATAAATCCAAAAGTATCCATGTCCATTACAAGTCCTTCAAATAAAAACTTACTACCTGCTCTCGTAAAGTCGAGTACACTAACAAATAAACTTCCTACCCATTCAAAGGCTGATTTGATAAAACCGACTCTTAAAACTCCAACAGCTATGAGTAATTGAAAAGCAAGGCCGATGCCTACAGTTTTCCAATTAATAGCTTTTCTATTGCTACTAAAAAGGAAGGCAATAAAAATTAACGAAAGCATGCCTAAAATACCACGCCAAAGACTGTTCATTGAAAAGCCTTGACTAGGAATTATTTTAGATTCGTTAGTTGCTATTGCTGTCTCTATTATTGCTTTTTTTTGAGATTTGAATTTATATCTAGTTTTGTTCTCAGAAAAGACTAAAGTAGAGTCAGTAAGTTCCGTGATTTTATAGCGACGTATCGTATCATTTGGTTTGTTGTAATAAAAAACCAACAAGTTATTTTGATAGATATAATCTCCAGAAGCCTTTATGCTTTTTGCATTTAAAGAATATTTAAATTCTCCTGTGTTAAAATGTATTTGATCAGTATCTACTATTTCAAAAAGTGAAGTGCCATTTTCATTTTCTATAACATCAAATTGCCATTTCTTTTCTAAGTCTTGACTAAAACTAGTCGTAAATCCAAAAAAAATAGCTGCAACAGCTAGTAGAAAATGTCTCATTTGAAATAGGTGTTTAACGTTTAGAAATTTCGTCTCTTATTTTAGCAGCTTTTTCATAATCTTCATTATTTACAGCTTCATCTAAAAGCGTATTGAGTTCTTTAAGACTTTTATCTTTATAGTTGTCTTGAACACTTGCTTCAATTTCTTCAGCAACGAAGTCATCAACTAAAATACTGTCTTGTTCTTCATCTCCTTTTTTAGGATTCACTTTTAAGTAAATTCCAGCCTTGTCTAAAATATTTTTGTAGGTAAAAATTGGTGCCTGAAAACGCAAAGCTAAAGCAATTGCATCACTTGTTCTTGCATCAATAATTTCTTCGATTTTATCACGTTCGCAAATTAAGCTAGAGTAGAACACACCATCAACTAATTTATGTATGATGACCTGCTTTACAACAATGTCAAAACGATCAGCAAAATTTTTAAATAAATCATGAGTAAGAGGTCTTGGAGGCCTAATTTCTTTTTCTAAAGCTATCGCAATAGATTGCGCTTCAAAAGCTCCAATAACAATTGGAAGTTTACGATCACCATCAACTTCATTCAGAATTAAGGCATAGGCACCATTTTGGGTTTGGCTGTATGAAATTCCTTTTATATTTAATTTTACTAAGCTCATAATATAATATGTAAAGAACTGTTTACATTAGGACTTTAACAACTGCAAAATGCAGATTTATGATTAAAGAACCAAATCTAAACAGCTCTTTTCAATCTACAATTTATAAAAAATTAAGCGTTTTGAGCTTTAAAAGCTTTTAATTTTTCAATGAGTGTTGGTACAACTTCAAATGCATCACCAACTACACCATAATCTGCTGCTTTAAAGAAAGGCGCTTCTGGATCTGTATTGATAACTACTTTTACTTTTGAAGAATTTATACCTGCTAAATGTTGGATTGCTCCAGAAATTCCAATGGCAATATACAAGTTAGACGCCACAGGTTTTCCTGTTTGTCCGACATGCTCACCATGAGGTCTCCAGCCTAAATCTGAAACAGGTTTAGAACATGCAGTAGCTGCACCTAAAACGTCTGCTAATTCTTCAATCATTCCCCAGTTTTCAGGACCTTTTAAGCCTCTACCCGCAGAAACAACAATCTCAGCATCAGCAATAGTAACTTTATCTGTGGCTTTATCAATAGCTTCAACTTTTACACCAACTTCTGGAATATTAGGAGTGAAGTCTTCCGAAGAAGCATTTCCATTAGACTCCACTAAACCAAAAGCATTTTTTGAGACACCAACTACTTTAATATCGGTATCTATAGTCGTCATATTGAATGCTTTGTTTGTAAAGGCTGTTCGCTTTATTGTAAAAGGAGCAGTACTTGAAGGCGCTTCAACAACATTAGAAGCGTATCCTGCATTTAAACCAATAGCTAATACAGGTGCTAAATATTTACTATCTGCACTTGAACTAACAATAACGATACTTGCATTTTCTTGTTTTGCTGCCTGTTCAATAGAACTCGCATATGCATTAGCGTTAAATTCATTTAACGCACTATCATTTATGTTTAAGACTTTATCTACTCCATAGTTACCTAATTCTGAAGTGTTGTTTGCGTTGATTGCTACAGCAGTCACTGTAGTTCCCATTTGATCTGCAACGGCTTTTGCATAAGATGCTGCCTCTAGAGCAGTTTTCTTAAATTTTCCTTGTTCTGATTCTGTGTATACTAAAACTGACATTTTTTTTCTCTTTAAGGTTAATTAAATCGCTTTTGCCTCGTTGTGAAGTAAGTTGATTAATTCATCTATATTATCTGCATCTACTAATGTTACAGCGCCTTTTGGAGCTGGCTTTTCAAATTTAACACTTGATGTTTCAGCAGCTGCATTTGAAGGTTCTACAACAGACAATGGTTTTTGACGAGCCATCATGATTCCTCTCATGTTTGGAATTCGAAGATCACTTTCTTCAACCAACCCTTTTTGACCACCAATAACTAAAGGTAAACTTGTAGAAACAGTTTCTTTACCACCATCAATCTCACGCATAGCAGTTGCATTTGTTCCTTCAACCTCTAAGCTAATACAATTAGTTACAAAATTTGCATTGATTAAAGCAGCTAACATTCCAGGAACCATTCCTCCATTATAATCAATAGACTCACGACCAGCAATAACTAAGTCATAACCACCTTCGTTAACAACGTTTGCAAGCTCTTTAGCAACTTGGAACCCGTCTTTAGCATCAGTATTTACTCTAATTGCTGCATCTGCACCTATAGCCAAAGCCTTACGAAGTGTAGGCTCAGTTTCTGGTCCACCAACATTAACAACAGTGACATTTGCGCTTTGTTTTTCTTTAAACCACATGGCACGTGTTAGACCAAATTCATCATTCGGATTAATAACAAATTGTACACCATTAGTGTCAAATTTAGTGTCGTTTTCTGTGAAATTAATTTTTGAAGTCGTATCAGGGACATGACTAATACATACTAATATTTTCATATCGAAATTATTTATTTTGAGTGTATAATTTTTCTAGAGCACGAAGATAATTATAAAAATTATAAATTTTACTATGCGTGCATAATAAAATTGTGAAAAAAACCATTTTGTACACTTTTGCCTAGAAAATTGTCAGAAAAAGTCACATATATTATTAATTGTTCATTTTTGAGATTAAAATAGAATTCTGATTTTGTCAATTGATTTCAAATTAGATTTTCAGATTTAATTTCTTGTTATTTTATAATCAATAATTATTACTTTTGCTATTCGATTCAAAAAAACTGATACATGAAGACAATTCAATTTAGAGAAGCCATTGCTGAAGCCATGAGTGAAGAAATGCGTAGAGACGAAAGCATTTATTTAATGGGAGAAGAAGTTGCAGAGTACAATGGAGCTTATAAAGCTTCTAAAGGTATGTTAGATGAGTTTGGTGCAAAACGTGTGATTGACACACCAATCGCTGAGCTTGGTTTTGCAGGTATTGCTATTGGCTCTACAATGACTGGTAATCGTCCGATTGTAGAATACATGACCTTTAATTTCTCTTTGGTCGGGATTGATCAAATTATAAATAACGCTGCTAAAATTAGACAAATGTCTGGCGGACAATTTAAATGTCCGATTGTATTTCGTGGCCCAACAGCTTCTGCTGGTCAGTTAGCCGCTACACATTCGCAAGCCTTTGAGAGTTGGTTTGCTAATACACCAGGTTTAAAAGTCGTTGTGCCTTCTAATGTATATGATGCCAAAGGGTTATTAAAATCGGCCATTCGTGATGACGACCCAGTGATTTTTATGGAGAGTGAGCAGATGTATGGTGATAAAGGCGAAGTTCCTGAAGGAGAATACACAATTCCGTTAGGAGTGGCTGATATTAAACGAGAAGGAACAGATGTAACAATTGTATCTTTTGGTAAAATTATAAAAGAAGCTTACAAAGCTGCAGATGAGTTAGAAAAAGATGGCATTTCTTGTGAAATTATTGACTTAAGAACGGTTCGTCCTATGGATAGAGATGCTATTGTAGCATCAGTTAAGAAAACCAATCGCCTAGTTATTTTAGAAGAAGCTTGGCCATTCGGGAACGTTTCAACAGAAATTACATACCTTGTACAGTCTGAAGCATTTGATTATTTAGATGCTCCAGTTGTAAAAATTAATACAGCGGATACTCCTGCACCATACTCTCCAGTTTTACTAGAGCAATGGTTGCCGAACAAGGATGAGGTAATTAAAGCTGTAAAGAAAGTGATGTATATTAACGCTTAGTGGTTTTACAATCACTTAATAAATCGTAATTTTTTACGTTAATAAACTTTATTAACACATTTTGTATGATTGTTAATGAAGTTTTTGCCTATGAATTTTAAACTATTTCTTTTTTTCTTTTTCTTCGGAATGCTTTTCGGATTCTCACAAACAAAAGTTAGTGGCTATGTGTTTGATGAAAATGATCAACCTGTAGCATTTGCAAATGTCTTGTTTAAAGGGTCTACTGAAGGCACCATTACTAATGAAGATGGTCGCTTTTATTTAGAGTCTGAAAACACATGGGAAACGGTTATCATTTCGTTTTTAGGTTATGAAATAAAAGAAGTAGTACTTGATAAAAAAGTGAATTACGATTTAAGATTTGTCTTAAAAGAAGAAGCTGCTGCTCTTGATGAAGTCGTTATTGTATCTGGAAAACAATCCAAAAAAGCGTCTGAAAATCCAGCGATTAGAATCCTGAAGAAAATATGGGAGCGTAAACGTCAGAACGGGTTAAATCAATTCAAGCAATACGAATATGACAAATACGAAAAGGTTGAATTTGATCTTAATACGATAGATAGCGCGCTTATAAAAAGTAAGTTGTTTAGAGGGATGGAGTTTGTTTTTAATGAAGTGGATACGTCCAGTGTCACTGGTAAAACCTATTTACCTATTTTCATTAATGAAGCTATAAGTAAAGTATTTGGTGACAATCTAATAAACAAAGAAAAAGAAGACTTAAAAGGAAATAAAAATTCTGGATTTAGTAACAATCAAGTCATTATCGACTTTATTGATGACTTATATGCCGATTTCAATGTCTATGACAACTACCTTAAATTTTTCGATAAGAGTTTTGTGAGTCCGTTGTCGCGAACTGGAATCCAAACCTACAACTATGTACTTTCCGATAGTGCTTTTATTGATAACAAATGGTGTTACAATATCATATACTATCCTCGTCGAAAAAATGAGTTAACCTTCAAAGGTGATTTTTGGGTTAATGATTCTACGTATGCCATAAAAGATATCAATTTGCAGGCTTCTAAAAGTGCCAATATCAACTGGGTTAAAGAGATTTATATAGAACAAGAATTTGAAGTATTGAATGATTCTGTTTTCTTAATAAAGCGAGATTATATGCTGTCTGATTTTGCTTTGAATAAAAAAGAAAAATCACGAGGTGTTTATGGCAAACGAACAACATTATACGAAAACTACGTATTTGATGAGCCTAAAGGCGAAGAGTTTTATGATGAGGTCGTGTATTCATTTGATGAGGATGTTTATAATCGCGATGATGATTTCTGGGAACAAAACCGATTAGAATCTTTAAATAAAGATGAAAGAGGTGTTTATAAAATGTTAGATACGCTCAAAACAGTCAAAAAGTTTAAGCGGTTGTATAACATTGGTAGTATTTTGGCTTCTGGTTATGTTGAGTTTCCAAGTATAAACTTTGACTATGGACCAATTTTTTCAACATTTGGATTTAATGATGTTGAAGGCTTACGACTCAGAACTGGAGGACGAACTTATTTTGGTCCAAATGATTTATGGCGACTTGAAGGCTTTATAGCGTATGGCTTTAGAGATGATAAGTTTAAATATGGAATTTCTGGAAAATGGCTATTGGATAAGAAAAGTAGATTAACCATTTTTGGAGGTCAGCGACGAGATATTGAACAAATTGGAGCTAGTTTAACAAGCTCAACAGATGTTTTAGGAAGAAGTTTGGCTTCGAATGCAGTTATTACCGCAGGTAATAATGATAAACTGACCAATATTAGTCTAACAAACTTAGGAATGTCTATTGAGCCATCACGAAATTTTGAAATACGTGTCGATGGTAGTTATAGAACACTGCGTTCTGCCTCTCCAACTTTTAGTTTAGATTACAATGATCCTGAGTCTGCATCTGGAGTTTCATCTGAAGTGAAACAATTTGAAAGTCGATTATCATTAGGCTATTATCCAAAACGTCAAATGACTGGTTTTGGTGTAGAACGAAAATTTAAAAACGATAATTTTGCACGATTATTCGCTCAATTAAGTCGAGGTGATCGCGATTGGTTAAATAGTGATTTTGATTATACAAAAGTACAGTTTTCCTATATTCAACCATGGCAAGTAGGAGGTTTTGGTCGCTTAACGACATCTATTGAAGCTGGAAAAACTTTTGGAGAAGTACCACTAGGGTTGTTGAGTGTAGTTCCAGGTAATCAGACTTATTTTTCAATTTATAATACGTTTCCACAGCTAGATTTTTATGAGTTTGTAACTGATACATATACTTCAATGCATGTTGAGCATAATTTCAATGGACGCCTATTTTCAAGAATTCCTTTTTTAAAGAAATACAACTTAAGATTTGTTTTAGGAATGCGAGGTGTTTGGGGAGATTTGTCTAATGACAATATAGTGTTGAATACTACAGGCAGTCCTGTTGAAATTCCTTTAATTGCACCAAATAGCCGTATTTATTATGAATATAGCTTTGGAGTCGCAAACATCTTCAAGGTTTTGAGAATTGATTTCAATTTCAGAGGAAATTATTTAGACCGACCAGACGCCAGACGTTTTGGTATTACAGGTAGTTTTGGCTTTTATTTTTAGACTATTTTTATTACCAGTTTTAATATTATTTTAATTCTATTTTTTCACCGTCATTGAGTGCTCTAAAATAAGAGTCTCCTTCAATTAATAGGCCTTCAGATTTTTTGTTAGGCCAATTTTTATGATAGTCTTTCGAATGTGAAATGTCTATTCCTATAACTTTTCCGTCATAATGACTTTTTACTTTCGACTGAATCGTATGACCTACAATGATTTTTTTTGCTTTAAATTTATTTAAAGGTTTATTAATGTCTTCTTGTAATAAATCATCTCTAAAATATCCACGATACCAGCAGACACCTGTTTTTGATGACAATAATACATCTGTTTTGCTTTTGTTAGGTTTGGGATAAGGCGCTTTATAATAACTAGCTCTTAAAAAAGTGTTGATGTCTTCTAAAGTCATATCCAATTCAGCTACATCTTTATGTAAACCACCATGAACGAATAGGTTTCCGTTAATAGATTCAATTACATTTTTACTTGCAATCCAATTCCCCAAAACTGAATATGAATCATATAAGTTTGCTTGCGTTTTTCCTAAAATTGAGGCTACAAATGTATATTTAAGAGCAGAAGATTGATAATCTCCGTACATATTTTTTAATTCATGATTTCCAATAATGAAATGAACTTGACCGCCTTTGGTATTAGCATCTTGTTCAAGTTTATAAATAAACCATAACACTTGAGTCGTAGAAAAACCTCTGTCGACAAAATCACCAAGTAAAACTAAATGACCTTTACCAAAGGTCCAATTTAAGTTTTTATCAATAACATTATTATGAATTAAAAAGTCTCTAAATGTTTTGTAACCACTTTCAATATCTGAAATAGCAAGTATTTTTTCGTCATCATTATAAATTGTTTGAGGGCTTTTAAAGTGTGTTTTAATTGTAAAATTGAATTGTGTAGAATCTAAATGAAAAAAACAGCTAGCGGGAATTGATTCATTTGCACTATATTCTTTTTGGTCTAGATAAAAACCATCATTTTTATTACCTCTAATATAATTGACGTTTAAAGTGCTATCATTTTTATAAAACAGGTAAGGACCGTCTTTGTCAAAAGCTGTTTTTTTGGGATTATGCGCATAACTTGCACTAGCGCCATGATATAGTCCGAATAGGATTGCAATAATTGCGATTCCGAATATTGTAATAAACATGTGTTTTAAATAGCGTAATACTCTTGTTTTCATTTTGATAGATTTAATTATTGCTGTTCGTTTTTTGTTGACCCGAAAGTATTGATGTAAATAGAAAAGACTAAATTTTTGTGACAAGCCTATTGGTTTTAGTGACGTAAAATTTGAAAAACTAGTTTGAGGTGCTTTTGTGGTGCTTCGGATTGTTTATAAAGCTGAAAATGATTCATTCATCACTTTTTATAATTTAATGTATGGAATCTTATTATTTTGCAGTATGATTTCAATTGTAAAGCGAAATAACTGGTTATATGTAAAAATATTTGTATGGATTTCTATAGCGATTCCGTTAGGAATAACTGTTTATGAAATTTTAATTTTAGGTAAGGATAACGTATTGTTTCTGGGCGATTTTCATCCAGCTATAGGTGTAGCTGTTTTAATTTACTATGTTATTTTAATCATTATAGGAATCATTTGGATTATGATGCAACTTAAGTCTGTCATTACTTTAAAAAATGAAAATAAAAAAAATGAGTTATTACATTTACAAAGTCAGGTGAATCCACATTTCTTTTTTAACATGCTTAATAATTTATATGGCATGGTTGACAAGGATGCTGAAAAATCTAAAGCTCTTATTTTAAAACTTTCCGATTTAATGCGTTACAGTATTTATGAAGGCGAAAAGAATTTTGTAACTCTTAAGGAAGAAGTTACATATTTAGCGAACTATATCGAATTACATAAAATGCGTTATCATAAAGCTATTGATATACAATTCAATACTAATTTAGAAAATGAGGATTCAAAAGTGATGCCTTTGCTTTTTATAATTTTATTAGAAAATGCGTTTAAACATGGTGTAGAAAATTTAAGGGAAGATGCATTTATAAAGATAGACCTAATTACTAACACTAAACGAATTGATTTTAAGATAGAAAATAATTTTGAAGCAAATGAAAGCCTCAATAATAATGGGCTAGGTTTAAAAAATTTAAAGCGCAGATTAGAATTAGCATATCCAAAAAAACATAAGTTTAATTTTAATAAGCATGGCTCGATTTTTAAAGCACATTTACAATTAATACAATGATTAGATGTCTTATTATAGATGACGAACATATAGCTCACGATATCATAAAAGGGTATTGTGAGATCATTCCCAATATGCAGTTGATGAAGCATTGTTATGATGCGCTTGAAGCACTTGATTATTTGAGAGAACACAGTGTGGATTTAATCTTTTTAGATTTGAATATGCCAAAACTTAAAGGATTTGATTTCTTAAAAACGTTATCTAATCCTCCAAAAGTTATAGTCACTACAGCCTATAAAGAATATGCAATAGAAGGTTATGATCTGGATGTCGCTGATTATTTATTAAAACCTTTTAGCTTCGAACGCTTTTTAAAAGCAGTTAATAAAGTTCTGCTTCCTCAAAACACAAATGAAGCACCTGTAAAACAAGCTGAATCACTTAAAAAAGGATATTTGTTTTTATATAGTGATAAGAAGTATGTTCAAGTGAAAATGAGTTCCATCCTTTATTTAGAAGCATCAGGAAATTATTCAAAAGTCGTAACGCAATCACAAACCATAATGGTTCGTGAAAAAATTTCTAATATGCTTGAGAAACTTTCTTCTGAAGAATATATCCAAGTACATAAGTCGTTTGCAGTAGCAAAATCGCATATAAAAAGTGTTGAAGGTAACCGAATATTAATTGATGATAAGATTATTCCAATTGGAAAATATTATAAGTCCAATATCATAAAAATATTAAAATAGGTTTAAAAGTCAATTGCTTAGTTTTTTAATTGCCTAACTCAAACAATACACTATCTTTGCAGCCCGAAATTAAAATGAAAAGATATGAGCCCAAAAGGTAAATTAACATTTGATGTACTCATCGAAATTCCAAAAGGAAGCCGTAATAAATATGAATACGATTTTGAACTGAATAAAATACGTTTTGATCGTATGCTATTTTCGTCTATGATGTATCCAGGTGATTATGGATTTATACCTGAAACTTTAGCGCTAGATGGAGATCCTTTAGATGTTTTGGTAATGGGTACAGAACCTACATTTCCAATGTGTGTGATGGAAGTAAAACCAATAGGAGTATTCCATATGGCAGATGAAAAAGGGCCAGATGAAAAATTGATCTGCGTACCAGTAACAGATCCAATTTGGAACAGCTATAAAGATTTATCAGATTTGAATCCACACAGAAAAAAAGAAATCACTCACTTTTTTCAAGTCTATAAAGATTTAGAAGAGAAAAAAGTTGATGTTGGTGGCTGGGGAAATGCTAAAGAAGCTTATGACATTCTTAATAAGTGTATCGATAGATACGAAAACAGTGTGCACAAAACTAAAGGAGACTTTAAGATATAGCTAATAAAACTTAACGAATTGATAACCCTTTTGTATTATAACAAAAGGGTTTTTTAGTTTTAATGGTTTTCACTACTTTTGCCCAGCTAATTAACAAATCAAATAATATTATAATATGGAATCACTAATGATTTACATGCCAATAGCTTTGGCGCTTTTAGGATTAATTTACATGATAGTAAAACTATCATGGGTTATGAAACAAGATGCTGGAGATGGTAAAATGAAAGAAATTTCAGATCACATTTACGAAGGAGCATTAGCGTTCTTAAATGCAGAGTATAAATTACTTGCTGTATTTGTAGTAATTGTAGCAGCTGCTCTAACAGCTGTATCTTTTATAGTGCCAACAACACACTGGTTAATCGTCATCGCTTTTATTTTTGGAGCTGTGTTTTCTGCATTTGCTGGAAACATAGGAATGAAGATTGCAACCAAAACAAATGTAAGAACAACACAAGCGGCAAGAACAAGTTTGCCAAATGCCCTTAAAATCTCTTTTGGAGGTGGAACTGTAATGGGTCTTGGTGTAGCTGGTCTAGCTGTATTGGGATTAACAGCATTCTTTATATTCTTCTTCTGGTTTTTTATGGGAAGCGAATGGACTAATACAATGGATATGACCATTGTCTTAGAAACTTTAGCTGGTTTCTCTCTTGGTGCAGAATCTATCGCTTTATTCGCAAGAGTTGGTGGTGGAATATACACTAAGGCTGCAGATGTTGGAGCCGATTTAGTTGGTAAGGTTGAAGCAGGTATTCCTGAAGATGACCCTCGTAATCCTGCTACAATTGCAGATAATGTAGGTGATAATGTAGGTGATGTTGCTGGTATGGGAGCCGATTTATTTGGATCTTATGTTGCAACAGTATTAGCAGCAATGGTTCTTGGTAACTATGTGATTAAAGATATGGGTGGATCTATTTCTGATGCTTTTGGAGGTATTGGTCCAATCTTATTGCCAATGGCAATTGCTGGTGCAGGAATTATTATTTCTGTTATTGGTACAATGCTTGTAAAAATTAAAAGTAACGACGCTAAAGAAGCTCAAGTTATGGGCGCTTTAAATGTTGGAAACTGGACATCTATTGTTTTAGTTGCTATTTCTTGTTTTGCATTAGTAACTTGGATGTTACCAGAAACAATGAAAATGAATTTCTTCGGTGAAGGATTAGTTGAAATCTCTGCAATGCGTGTTTTTTATGCCACTTTAGTTGGTTTATTTGTAGGCGCTGTAATTTCTTCAGTAACTGAATATTATACAGGATTAGGGAAATCTCCAATCTTAAAAATTGTACAACAATCTTCTACTGGAGCAGGGACTAATATCATTGCTGGTTTAGCGACTGGTATGATATCTACATTCCCATCAGTATTATTATTTGCTGGAGCTATTTGGGCTTCATATGCATTTGCTGGATTTTATGGTGTGGCATTAGCTGCTTCTGCAATGATGGCTACTACAGCGATGCAGTTAGCAATTGATGCATTCGGACCAATTTCTGATAATGCAGGTGGTATTGCTGAAATGAGTGAGCAAGAACCAATAGTAAGAGAGCGTACAGATATATTAGATTCAGTTGGTAATACAACTGCTGCAACCGGAAAAGGTTTTGCTATTGCTTCTGCAGCATTAACGTCATTAGCACTTTTTGCTGCTTATGTAACATTTACTGGAATTGATGGAATTAACATCTTTAAAGCACCAGTATTAGCTATGTTGTTTGTTGGTGGAATGGTGCCAGTAGTATTCTCTGCTCTAGCAATGAACGCTGTAGGTAAAGCTGCTATGGAAATGGTAGAAGAAGTTCGTCGTCAGTTTAGAGATATTCCTGGAATTATGGAAGGAACAGGGAAACCTGAATACGATAAATGTGTTGATATTTCTACTAAAGCATCTTTAAAAGAAATGATGTTACCAGGTTTGTTAACTATTGGTTTTCCATTAGTAATTGCTTTTGTACCGATGTTATTTGGTATGGATCATCTAGCTATCGCTGAAATGTTAGGTGGCTATATGGCTGGAGTTACTGTTTCTGGTGTATTATGGGCAATCTTCCAAAACAATGCTGGAGGTGCTTGGGATAACGCTAAGAAATCTTTTGAAGCTGGTGTTGAAATTAATGGAGAAATGACTTATAAAGGTTCTGATGCACATAAAGCTGCTGTAACTGGAGATACAGTTGGAGATCCTTTTAAAGATACGTCTGGACCATCAATGAACATCTTAATTAAATTAACGTGTTTAATTGGTTTAGTAATTGCTCCTATTTTAGGTGGACATACTTCTGAAGAAGGTTTGACGATGACTGAAGAAATTTCTGTTGAAAAAACAATAGATTCTAAAGAATTAGCTCAAGCAACTGTTACTTATACATCTATTGAAAATGGTGTTGAAGTAAATAAAGAAGAAACATTTGAAGGCACTGAAGCTGAAGTTGATGCACAATTAGAAGCGTTTCAAAAAACGGTTGGTAATGCTGAAGTTAAAGTTGAAAAAGTAATTGAAAAAATGGAAGTTATCAAACAATAATTATTCATTTTGGAAATATTAAAAAGCCACGCTAGTCGTGGCTTTTTTTATTAATTTTAGTTTTTAATTTTAATTACTTAAATGACCTGGTTCAAAAAAGATCCTTTACAAATAGTAATCTTTCAAAGTTATGGCACAGATTCGCATTTTTATATGCGTGGAAGAGCACTAGAGGATGAGACTATAGATTTGGAGCAAAAAGGATTGCTCGGTCTTTTAATCAATTCATGGAAACGTTTTGAAACGGATGAAATTAAACACACTGAACTAAAAATCACATTACCTAACAAGACCATTTTAAGAACAGTTACTGATGATCATGGTTATTTTAAAATTGACGAACAAGTTGAAGGTTTAAATAATTTAGTTAATTCTGAAGGTTGGTTAATTATTGAAGCCGCATATGATGATGTTAATATCAAGCGTACCATTCAAAACAATAATAGGTTTCCTGGAGAATTATTAATTCCTTGTGAGAACTCAGATTATGGTGTAGTTAGTGATATTGATGACACAATTATTCATACTGGAGTGGTATCTACTTTAAAGTGGAGAGTTTTAATTAATAGTGTTTTTAAAAGTGCAGCGAGCCGAATTCCTCTGGAAGGTGCTGCAGACTTTTATCATAAATTGCACAGAGGATTTTCTGGTACAAATGCCAATCCGATTTTTTATGTCAGTCATAGTCCATGGAATTTATATAGATATCTCGACTTTTTTCTAAAACAAAATAACTTTCCTAAAGGTCCAATTTTATTGCGAAGCTTTAAAGCTATTTTTAAAAAGAAATCTGGAGACCTACCTCAGAAACATATTGAAATCCTAAATATTATAAAAACATATCCAAACTTAAAATTCATTTTAATAGGCGATAGTGGAGAACATGATGCAGATATTTATATTGATATTGCTGAGGAATTTCCTGAGCAAGTAATTGCAATATATTTACGAAGTGTAAAACACAAGAAGAAAATGTTACGAATCAAATCTCTTTTTAAAGATTATAATCGAATTCCAGTTTTATTAGTTGATGATAGCACTCAGGCAATAGCGCATGCTAAAAAAAATAAATTTATTAAATAGGATGTATTGCGTTAAGGATGGAGGTTTTGTTGGAGCTCTTTTTATTTAGATCTTTCGATGAGTTCAGAAAGACAATAAAAAAGCGACTACCGAGAGCCTGACCAACTTTAATAGTATTGAAGTTGGTAACGCCCTAAAATAACCCGTTAATTTGTGCGTCTATCTTATTAATAATACCTCCTAAATCTTCTGGATTGGCCACAAAATCAAGATTGTCAACATCAATAATTAGCAAGTTGCCTTTGTCATAACCATGAATCCAAGCTTCGTATCGCTCATTTAGTCTACTGAGATAATCAATACTAATGGTATTTTCATAATCGCGACCTCGTTTGTGGATTTGAGATACTAAATTAGGGATTGAGCTTCGTAGATAAATTAATAAATCTGGGCCTTCAACAAAAGATTCCATGAGGTCAAAAAGCGAGCGATAATTTTCGTAATCACGATTGGTCATTAAGCCCATTGCATGAAGGTTAGGCGCAAAAATATGAGCATCTTCATAAATGGTTCTGTCTTGAATAATCTCTTTTCCACTCTTGCGAATTTGAGCCACTTGACGAAATCTACTGTTTAAGAAGTACACTTGTAGATTAAAACTCCAGCGTTCCATTTGATTATAAAAATCATCCAAATACGGATTATCTACAACGTCCTCAAGTTGAGGTTCCCATTTATAATGTTTAGCTAGTAATTTTGTGAGTGTTGTTTTACCAGCACCTATATTTCCTGCGACTGCAAAATGCATATCTAATTGATTTTTAGTTGGTATGTATGGAGTTTTTCAAGATCGTAAATATACAAGGTTTCATTGGTCAATAAAAACTGATTTATTAACAATTTTGGAAGATTTAAAGGAAGGATTTCTTCTTTTTTCTTGTGTTTAAAATATAAGTTGTCTTCTTTTTTTAAGATCAAATGTCCGTTGCTTTTAGAAATTTCTGTAAATCCAGTGTTTTCAATTTTAGAAATCATGCTTCCAAAATAGTTGTATTGATACAAATAGTTTTCTGTTAGTAGCCAGCAAAAGTTATAGTCGCTTTCCAAATCTAACACTAACGATTGCACAGGTACTGCCGAAAAACGAGTTGTATTTGTTTTATAATCGTATAGTTCTAGTTGCTGAAAATCAACATTAAAAATCCATAGTGTA
>NZ_JBGCCX010000131.1:0-30114 GCF_045105015.1 Psychroserpens sp. | reverse complement strand
ACTACAGTTTCTTGAGCAAAGGTTGTAAACGCAGAAAAAATTCCGAATAAAAAAATCAATAAACTTTTTTTCATGCCTAATCTTTAGTTAATAGTTATTGTGCATTAAATAATACTTATTTAAGGCGTGCAAATTTACATTATTTATAATAAATACATACTTTTGGCGCAAGTTTTGATTAGATATAACAATAACATAATATTTACACGATGAAATTACAACATTTTGCTTTAGTTTTTTTATGCTTTTTTGTGACTATAAACGGATTTTCACAAGATGAAAAAAAAGAAAAGCGCTTTAAAATTCATACAGTTGCTTTTTACAATTTAGAAAATTTATTTGATACTGTTAATGACACTACCAAATTTGATGAAAGAAGTCCAATTATGGAAATGAGTGCTAACAGAGAAGAGGTATATGCAAAAAAAGTGCATAATATGGCTAGAGTTATCGCTGATATTGGATCTGATGTTACAGGAAACTCTCCTGCAGTTATAGGAGTTTGTGAAATTGAAAACCGACAAGTTTTGGTAGACGTTGTAAACGATCCATTACTCGTTGGAAGAGATTATGGAATTATTCATTACGAATCTCCAGATGTTAGAGGTATTGATGTAGCTTTATTGTATCAAAAAAAATTATTCAGACCTGTAAGTCATAGTTCACATGAAGTAGTAATTTATGATGATAATACTAGAAAACGTAAACAAACTAGAGATCAATTATTAGTTTCTGGAGAGTTAGATGGAGATCTTATTCACGTTGTTGTTAATCACTGGCCATCAAGAAGTGGAGGTGAAGCAAGAAGTAGGCCTAAGCGTGTTGCTGCTGCAAAAGTAAGTAAACGATTAAAAGATTCGTTGCAAGCTATAGATCCTTATGCTAAGATTTTTATCATGGGAGATTTAAATGATGATCCTACAAATGATAGTGTAAAAGAAGTTATTGGAGCTAAAAGTGAAAAAAGCGACGTTGAATTGAAAGGTATTTATAATCCTTTCGAAAATATGTTCAGAAAAAGTGGTTACGGAACAACAGCCTGGAGAGATGCTTGGAGTTTATTTGATCAAATTATGTTTACAAAGCCATTGATTGAAAAAGATGATTATTCATCGTTTAGATTTTATAAAGCAGGAATTTATAATAAACAGTATCTAACTAATCCAAGAGGACGATGGAAAGGCTACCCTTTTAGAAGTTTTGCTGGAGGATTTACCAATGGGTTTAGTGATCACTTTCCTGTATATGTTTACTTAATTAGAGAAGTTGAAGGCAAATAAAAATAGAAAGTATAATTCATAAAAAAGGAGCAAATGTAAGTTTGCTCCTTTTTTATTTTATATCGCAAATTAAAACCAATTTGACCAAGGTATTCTTGAAAGTACAAGTAACAATCCTAAAGTATAAAAAATAGATAGCATCTTGAATTTAGGTTTTGAAGTTAGTTTCTTTTTATGTTTTGAATAACCAATGGTGATAAAAGTGACAGCTAGAATGCCAACAAAAGGGTGTTCAACAGCAAGTAATCTCGCAAAACTATCTAGACCACTCATTCCGTTAGCGCTTATATTTTTAACCCCGTTAGGAGATACAAAATAAAGAACTAAGCCAATTAATAATTGAATGTGCGATACAATTAAAGTGAATAATGAAATTCTAAAGTCTATTGCATGAAATTCTTTTCCACTAAAATATTTCATAAGTGCATTAAAACTCGCAAGAACGATCATTGCTAAGACTAAATACGCCCAATAAGAGTGAATCATTTGAAGTGTACTGTACATGATTTTAAATTAAAATTTAACATTACAAATGTAGTAATTATAAATAGACACTTTAATCTAATTTGTGAATACAAAAAAAGAGTGTCATTTGTGACACTCTTTTTTTAACTATTAATCAATTTCAATTTACTTTACAATTAAAGTATATTGAGGTGTTGGATTCATCGGACAAAAATATACATATTCACCTTTTTCAAGATTAGTAATATTTGAGGTTTCCTTTGAATTATTATCAACCACTTTAGTTACATAAGCAGTTTGTATGTGATTTTCTGGTTTAGAAGCATCTTTTCCTTTAGGCATTAAGACAAAACCTACTTGATGTCCAACATTATTGTTTTCAATCTCAAAAATATAAGCGCCTGCTTCTAGAGTAACTTCTTTTTGAGTAAATTCTCCTTTTGTTTGCTCTAGAGTAACAACAGTTGCTTTAGAATCTTTCATCATTTTGTCTTGAGCATTTGTATTTAATGTAAATGCTAATGTAATTACGAGTACTGAAATTAATTTTTTCATGTTTAAAATTTGTTTTGGTTTAAATTAAGCGTGGTAATAGCGTTCGTTAATAATTTTGCCATCTTTCCACTGGGTTCTATTTACTTGTTCAAATCTGTGATGTTGACCATCGTTAGTTTTAAATTCCATTATTGCTTCATAATAGGATACATCTCCTGAAATCGCAACGTTTTTGATTTCATATCTATTGAATTCTGTTACTGTTTCTAGCAATTCTTTTTCTGCAATTATGCAAACATCTTTACCAATTTTAGGTTCATTGTTTGCCTCTTGAAGTACAACATCATCTGCTAAATATTTATCCATTGCTTCTAAAAATTGACCTTTTCCTAATAAGGTTTCCAAATCTGTGAGTGCATTTTCTATTATAGTTTTCATTGTTATTTTTCTTTATTGGTTAATGTTTATAATTATATAGTTTCTAATTCTAAGGGTTGTGCTACAGGAAAATCAACCGGTACTTTTGTAGTACTGTGTATGTAGTTAGATATGGTTTTGTCACCCACTAAAGAAATCACATCTATTAAATTTCCTTTTGTATAGCCTTGGTTAAAAAAGTTTTCTAAGGGAATGTCTTCTGTTTTCCCTCTGTTTTCAGTGATATTTTTAGCAAGTTTAGCTAAAGCGTCTAGCTTAGTGTTCACTGAAGAAAATCCAGCTCTTAATTCTAAGATTTGATCATCTGTAAATCCATTCATTTTTCCAATTGCAGTATGTGCAGACAAGCAGTAAATACAATCATTAACCTGACTTACAGCTAGGTTTACAACTTCTTTTTCTTTTGCAGATAATGATGTTTTTGCATTAGCAAATGTTAGGTAGTTTTCAAGTGCTGTATCACTATGTGCGTAAGTAGCAAATAAGTTTGGCACAAAGCCTAGGGCTTTATTTAAATTGTCAAAAATTGCTTGATTATTTGTGCTTACGTCTTCTCGTGTTGGGACATTAAATGTGTTCATAATTTTTAGATTTTTAATTCTGAAATGTTTCAGAGTCTTATTATTAATTGTTTGTTTTTTGTTGGTACAAAGTTGCGACACTTACAAAGGTTTTAAAATGATTGATTTTCCTTTAGGCATGTCAATTTTTCCCTTATTGATTATTTCGAGCTAACATGTGGTCGCTCTGCATCACAATAGTAGTCGTGAATGTGTTTTTGCTCACAATGTGTTTTAGCAACTAAAGTGTTTATGAGTTTTTTTGGACTTCTTCTAAATATTTCAATGAGATTGAAAATAGATTTGTGTTGTGTTTTCATCTTTTACAAGTTTTAATATTACAATGCAAATATGAAACAATGGTCGTGTTTAAAGAATGAAGAATTTGCCCTTAGGCATGTCAATTTTTCCTAGTTTGAAGTTTTTAGTTGTTTTTTAAAGTCTGAAGGTGACTGCGAAGTGTGTTTTTTAAACAATCGACTTAAGTGGGACGCATCATCAAAACCAACTTCATAGGCTATTTCCTTAGCTGTTTTATCTGTATACATCAAAAGGCGTTTTGCTTCTAATACAATACGCTCATGAATAATTTGTAACGGACTGCGATTTAGCTTTGCGAAATTATTAGACAAGGTTTTAGGAGATTTAAATAACTCGTCAGCGTAAAAAGACACACTATGTTCAGTTTTAAAATGTTGTTCAACTAAAAAATTAAAAGATCGTAGTAAGTCTACTTTTGAACTTTTAGCGGTTTCAACAATACCTTCTTTTGCTTTTAGTAATCGTGTGCTTTTAATAATGAAGCGCGCCATCAACATTCGTAACATTTCAGCTTGAATATTGTCTTTGGTTTCTAATTCATCAATAAAAACTTCATGTAAGATTTGAAATTTCCGTTGTTCTTTTTTATCTAAGTGTATAATGGGAATATTTGTATTTCCGAAGAATAAAATACCAACACAGCTGACTTCTTGGTCGTGGTCTTTGATACAATAGAATTCTCTATTAAATTGATATACAATGGCATCTTGTCCATTGATATATTGTAAATATTGAATGGGAGTTAAAGCTAAAATGCTATGTGCTTTAATGGTAATAGGAACACTGTCTATAATAACATTAATAGCTTCAGATTGCGCCCAAATAAAGGTGTATAATTCTGTTTGTTTTGGAAGACTGAAAGATTTTAAATCTGTTTCATTACCAACATTGAAGATGGCATTTGTTGAAAACTCTTTAAATTGATGTATCATACTCACTAAGTCTTATTAGTGAATTAAACATTACAAAATAGTAGAGGTATTATGCTACTTTTTTCATTAAATCGAAGCAAGGACATTTTTTACAACGTTTAAATTCGGACTTCTTATATTTTTTACAACATTTAGACTTAACTTTTCCTAGAGTGTCAAAGCCAGAAGTTTGAAGCCCTTTAATACGCTCTTTTTTTAGCTTTTTATTTTTCTTTTTTTTGCCCATTGAATGTGTTAAAAACAACATTGCAAAAATAGTTATTTAAATTTAATCTAAATAAATTTTAACATTTATCCTGCTGCTGGATCAATTGCAGCTGAACTAACCACACTTAGTTGCTGTATGTCTCTGTCAAATAAATACAATCCACCTTTATCATCACCAATCATGTTGATTTTATCTAGAATATTTCTAGCAGTAGCTTCTTCTTCTATTTGTTCAGACACATACCATTGTAAGAAATTATGTGTAGCGTAATCTTTATTTTCTAATGAAATATGTACCAATTCATTGATGCTTTCAGAAACAAAAATTTCGTGTTTTAGTAGTTTTTCAAACATTTCCTTAAACGAAGTGAATTCAACATTAGGTGCTTTCAATTCTGAAACATGTGCATGTCCACCACGTTCATTAACGAATTTGATTAATTTAAGCATATGCTCACGTTCTTCGTCAGATTGGTCATACATGAAGTTAGAAATACCCTCTAGACCTTTAACTTCAGCCCAGACAGCCATTGCTAAATAAACCTGTGATGATTCGGCTTCTATTCGAATTTGTTTGTTTAATGCGTCTTCAATTGTTTTCGTTAACATAATGTGTGATTTTTTACAAAGATAAGTAGATATAAAGATAAATAAAACGAGAGCGACTTATTTGGAATAATTCTCCATTAAAAGAAAATATTCTGAGCTAGCCTAAAAGTATTAGCATGAGCTTCAACAATAATTTTAATTTCAGGACTATAACCTCCACCCATACTACACATCACTGGAATATTATTCGATTTACAAGTTTCCAGCACAAATTGATCTCTAGTTTTACAACCTTCAAGAGACATGGCTAGTTTTCCGAGTTTATCTGTTGAAATTATATCTACTCCACAGAGGTAATAGATAAAATCAGGTTGTTGTTCTTTAATTAATTTTGGGAGAGTATCATAAAGAATACTCAGATATTCTTCATCTTTAGTATTAGTTTCTAAAGCAATATCTAAATCACTAATTTCTTTTTTAAACGGATAGTTGGCTTTTCCATGCATCGAAAACGTAAATACAGTGTCGTCATTTTTAAAGATTTCTGCAGTTCCATTACCTTGATGCACATCTAAATCTACAATTAATATCTTTTCTGTTAGTTTTTGATGTTGAAGAAATCGTGCTCCAATAGCTTGATCGTTTAATAAACAAAATGCTTCTCCTCGGTTTGTATACGCATGATGTGTGCCTCCTGCAATATTCATGGCAATGCCATGTTGCAATGCAAATTCACTAGCCTTAATAGTTCCGTTAGTGATAATCACTTCTCGTTCAACTAAGGCACTACTTAAGGGGAATCCTATTTTTCGTGCAGCTCGTTTATCTAAATTCAGTTGTGTTAAATTTCTTAAGTAGTCTTCAGAATGGACTCGAAGAATGTGTTCTGTCTTAGGAATCTTTGGCTCAAAAAAATTCGCATTCGTACAAGTGCCTTCATGCAATAGTTGTTCAGGCAGTAACTCATACTTAAGCATAGGAAATCTGTGACCTTCCGGTAATGGATGTTTGTAGATAGGATGGTATGCTATTTTGAGCATTTAATTTATCAATAAAGGATTATTTGAACTAGATACTAAATTCACTAATAATAATATTTTTTATTGAAGATTGTGTTATTAAAAACATGTGTAATTCACTTTAATTAACAATGTTTATGGTCTTAATTTCTGATAATAACTCATTATCATTAACAACACCATTAATGTAAAGATTAACGGTTTGGATATTTAAATCTTTAACCTTAATGCTAATAATTCCATTCGTATCAACTTTTAAATTCGGTTTCCAATCTATAGTACCATATTCATTGAAAAAAGTAGTATTGTAATATTGATATTTAGGCGTATAAAAATCTTTTTGTTCACTAAATGTTACCGGAAAATTAAATTCAGAAACTGTATTAGCTTTTCCATCATTTCTATAAAAATAATCTCCACTAGTATATATTTTTATATATCCAGCACTGCCTCTAACACCTCCTCCTATTCCTGAACGATCATAATCTATATAATCTAAGGTTTCAACTGTCATTGTAGTCAAGATTTGAAAATCATTTAAAAGTGCATCATCTAAGTATATCAAAGGCACTGGGTTTCCCCATTTTACTCTAGGATTCGTAATGGTAAAGGTACCAGCATACGAGTTAAAGTTTGAATAAAACCCTAATTGGTTTAAGTAAACAGTTAATGGTGTTCCTCTATTTTTTTGAAGATCTGTTAACTCAACAACAGTACCAATTACCCGTTTTTCATTCAGTTTTTCAGCTTTTGTTTTTTCTTTTTGGGCATTAACAACAACTTCATCTAGTTGCTCTAATGACTCCCACGAACTTGGTGTTTTTGGAATTGTGATTTCAGAACTTAATTTGTTCATGAAATTCTCATAATATTTGTATTCTTGATTAAATTTAGGAAAGCCACTAGGATAAAACTGAGGGTAAACAGACGCTTGTCTAGGTTCTCCTTTTTTATTTAAATATCCAATTTTGAATGTTTCATCTTCAGATGGAAAAAGTCCTTTGGTTAATATAGACTGATCTTTTTCAGTTAATTTATATAATTGTGAAGAGTTTCCTTTTAAGGGATAAGTGATGTAAGTTCCTGCTTTCTTTTTACTATTTACATTTGAGGTCACATTAATACCTTGTTCAAACGGATACTTGTAAATATTTTCAAAATTAAAGATTGTTGTCCAATTATAGCTGCTCCAACCTTGGGTTAATAATAGGTTATCTAATTCATATCTTGTTTTTCTATCCTCATTTTTAAAATAATAACTTGCGTTTTGAATAGGTGTTTTAATATATGGTTGTAAATAAATTTGAGACAATAAATTATGTTGATGATTATAACTTTTTGTTCCAAAGGGAAGCACTGAGAGACTCATATTATCAAAGCTATCTAGCTTGTAGTTCTCAAGTTTAAGTTTAATATGTAGTGAATCTTTGTTTGAAGTTGCAGCTATTAAGTTTGTCTTTGCTTTTTCAATACCAAGTGTATTAAATACTAATCGTTCGAGTATAGGATTACTATTGTCATCAAAAACAGTAAACATATTGATGCCTGAAAAAAGTTCGGATTTTGGAACAATTAGTGTTTTTGAGAGTTCTGAAAACTGAAAAGGCACTGTACTTATTTCGTTACCATTGTGAATAGCAAGTTTGAAAATTTTATTTTTTAAATTTTTAAATGATGATTCATTAGTAGCAAATTTAATGGATAGTTTGTCATTTAGGTCACTAATAGAAATATTAAAACCTATAGTTTTAATGTTCTGTATTTGAACTTGACTTACACTATCGTTATGATATACTTTCACATAATACTTTCGATTATTTTCAGGACTCAGAATAACTTTAGCAATTCCAAACTGATTTAAAGTGAAGTTGGTAATAACTTGTGCATTATCATCAATTATTTCGCCTTCAGCATTTGGTAAACCTCTTCCAGATTTACTCTTAACTATAATACCTGCAGTATTAAAAGTGTTATAGATTAAGTGACCACCTTCTCCTAAAATTTGAATGTCTAGCTCATCGTCAATTTCAGCTGATTTAATTTCAGTTTGACTGTCTGCATTTAAAACATAAAAGACTTGTTGAAAGTGATTTTGTTCATCAAAATTTAGCATCCAATTTGTATAAGCTTTAAACATAAAGTTACCGTTTAATACTTCGTCGTCTATGTGAAATACATTTGAGGCTATACCATTAACAATATGAACTAACTTCTGTTTGAGAACATTTCCTTTAAGATCAGAAATAGTGCAATATAGGTTAGCTGTTAAATTGGATCTTTTTTTTGTGAATTTGTCAAAAGCATAAGCAGTAAACCCTAACATTTCTCCATTTACATATGTCGATTTGTTTAAATGAACATAGATAATTTCCCTGGGTGATTCTGTATAATTCTTATAAGCATCACTAATTTTATTATCTTCTATTGTGGTTTGAGAATTACCTACTGAAGATACACTTACCAAAAGAATGGTAAGTAATATTAATCGGTTAGACAAAAACTTTATATTAGAATAGTGTTTAGCCTTCATAAGATGTTTTGAACATAAATTTACGTTAAAACGACTATTTTTCTTACAAAAGAACTGATAAATTTTAGTTAAAAACGCTTCGGATAAATACCAATATAAAGTATTATTCGATTGTTTTAGCTTATCTGTAAACCATTACCAACACCACCAGAGTCTGCGCTAAGTGCTGTAGAAGTATCTGGATTTACAAAGACTAATTTGCCATCATTGGTTTCAGTCATCAAAATCATACCTTCACTTTCTACACCACGTAAAGCTCTTGGAGCTAAGTTCACTAAAACGGTTACTTGTTTGCCAATAACCTCTTCAGGTGTAAAGCTTTCAGCAATTCCCGATACAATGGTTCTTACATCTATTCCTGTGTCGACTTTTAATACTAAAAGCTTTTTAGTTTTTGGCATTTTTTCTGCTTCGATAATAGTACCAACTCTAATGTCTAGTTTGGTGAAATCTTCAAAAGCAATAGTGTCTTTCTGTGGTTCTACTTCTTTATTAGCAGCTTCATTTGCTTTTTTACTAGCTTCTAATTTATCTAATTGCTCTTGAATAGTTTTGTCTTCAATTTTTGAAAATAATAATTCCCCTTTTCCTATTTGGTGACCAGACTGAATTAATATATCCTTAGTTGAAATATCAGACCAAGAATTTTCTGTTGTATTTAAAAATTCCTTTTAATTTAATTGATGTAAATGGTAAAAACGGTTCGCTTAATGTTGCTAAAGCACTTGCTATTTGAAGTGCAACATACATAATTGTTTTTGTTCTTGTTTCATCTGTTTTAATTAACTTCCAAGGTTCTGCATCTGCAAGATATTTGTTTCCTAATCTTGCTAAGTTCATTAACTCTTGACTTCCTTCTCTAAAACGATAACGTTCAATCGAACTTTCAATAACTGATGGATAAGCTTTAACAGCAGCTAAAGTTTCGTTGTCAATATCAGAAAACTCAGAAGCTTCAGGAATAATACCATCATAGTATTTGTTGGTTAAAACAACCACTCGATTGATGAAGTTTCCGAAGATTGCTACCAACTCATTATTATTTCTGGCTTGAAAATCTTTCCAAGTAAAATCGTTGTCCTTACTTTCAGGAGCATTGGCTGTAAGCGCATAACGCAATACATCTTGTTGATTTGGAAAATCTTCTAAATAATCTGGCAGCCAAACTGCCCAATATTTTGAAGTGGATAGTTTTTTTCCTTCTAAGTTTAAAAACTCATTAGCTGGAACATTATCCGGAAGGATATATGAACCTTCAGCTTTTAACATAGCAGGAAATATAATACAGTGAAATACAATATTATCTTTACCAATAAAATGAACAAGTTTTGTGTCTTGATCTTTCCAGTAAGGTTCCCAATCTTTTCCTGTTGCCTCAGCCCATTCCTTAGTCGCAGAAATATATCCAATAGGTGCGTCAAACCAAACGTAAAGTACTTTACCTTCACCTCCAGGGACAGGAACTGGAATTCCCCAATCTAAATCTCTTGTTACTGCTCTTGGGCGTAAACCGTCATCTATCCAAGATTTTACTTGTCCATAAACATTGGGTTTCCAATCTTTTTTATGACCTTCAAGAATCCACTCTTTTAGGAAATTTTCATGTTTATTTAAAGGTAAAAACCAGTGTTTAGTTTCTTTTAGAGTTGGTACATTACCTGTAATTGCTGATTTAGGATTGATGAGGTCTGTGGCATTTAAACTCGAGCCACAATTTTCACATTGATCTCCATAAGCTTCTTCATTGCCGCATTTCGGACATGTTCCTGTGACAAAACGATCAGCTAAAAACTGATTCGCTTCTTTATCGTATAACTGTTCGGTTACCTCTTCAACAAACTCATGTTTATCGTATAAAGTTTTAAAAAACTCAGAAGCTGTATCGTGATGAATTTTTGCAGATGTACGTGAATAGTTGTCAAACGTAATTCCGAAGTCTACAAATGATTTTTTGATGATAGCATGGTATTTATCTACGATGTCTTGAGGAGTGACCCCTTCTTTTTTTGCTTTAATGGTAATAGGAACACCATGTTCATCGCTACCACAAATGAAAGCGACATCGTTTCCGGTTAGGCGTTTAAATCGAGCGTAAATATCTGCAGGCACATACACTCCAGCTAAATGACCAATATGAATTGGACCATTAGTGTAAGGTAATGCAGCAGTAATCGTATATCTTTTAGACATCTTGAAATCGTTTTTAACAAGCCACAAAAGTACATATTTTAAGGGCGATTTGGAAAAAAAATGTACATTTACAATATGTCTAAAATTCGTTATTTTTTACTGTTAATTTGTTTGTTTTCTTTCTTCGGAAACCTTAATGCTCAAGAGGAATCAAATTCACAAAACCAAACTGCTTTGATACAACCACCATATTTAAAAATTGGAGATACTGTAGCAATAGTTGCTCCATCAGGAATACTTAAAAACAGAAATGATGAAGTGCAACAAGCTATATCATTATTAGAAAGTTGGGGATTACATGCAATTGTAGGTAAACATGTGTTTAGTAAAGCAGATCATTTTGCTGGTACAGATGCCGAACGCTGTGAAGATTTTCAATCGGCATTAGATGATCCAAAAGTGAGTGCTATTTGGTGTGCTCGAGGAGGTTATGGAACGGTTCGAATTTTAGATAAATTAGATTATACCAAGTTTAGAGAACATCCCAAATGGCTAATTGGTTATAGTGATATTACAGCGTTGCATAACCAATTTCATAATGAAGGCGTTCAATCGATTCATGCATTGATGTGCGTAAGTTTAACCAAAGATTTAAATGATATAAAAGGATCATTAGACACCTTTAAGTCGACAATTTTTGGTAAATCTGTGAATTATACATTGAATGGTTCAAATTATAATAGAGTAGGAGAATCTTCCGGACAGCTTGTTGGAGGAAACTTAACGATGCTTCACACGATGTTAGGTTCTGAGTCTAGTATTGATGTCTCTGGAAAGATTTTGTTTATTGAAGAAATTGGAGAATACAAATATCATATTGATCGGATGCTTCAAAGTTTAAAACGTGCTGGTTATTTTGATAACTGTCAAGGCTTGATTGTTGGCGATATGAGCAAACTCAGAAAGAACACAACACTTTGGGGAACGTCTGTTGAGCAACTAATTTTAGATGCTTTAAAGGAGTATGATTTCCCTATTGCATTTAATATGCCAGCAGGACATGAAAAAGATAATCGCGCTATGGTGTTTGGGAAAGTTATTGAGTTAAAAGTAGAAAAATCAAAGTCAACGTTAAACTTTCAATAGATTGATTAATTTTAAATGTCAAAAAAGTGTAAAAGAACTGTAAAAGGGTTCAGTCTTTCTCTTATTTATCCTTTATTTGTATTGCTTATGAGAAGACATTTATATATTATACTATTTTTATCAGTGCTGGTTTTTTTTAATTGTAGTCAAGACAACTCATCTACGGAAATTACTAAAATTGCACTTAGAGATGTTGGTCATAAATTGCTAATGTCTTATCGAGACTCAACATCTTTAATTCTACCAGTTAAAAAAATTACCAAAGAGAAATTTGAATTATCGTTTCAGAGTCAGTTAGGATTTAATCCAGATAGTTTAGTGGTTTTTGTTAAGCACAGTATAGATAAAACTAATTTACCCAAGGACTATCGTGTTGAGGTCATTCAGTGTGAGGATAATGAAGTAGCTTACAGTTATGAAGTAAAAAATGATAAAGACGAAAGTATTATTCCTTGTGGTGGCCGTGAACTTCCACTTAATTGCTATACCATTCAAATTCATTTTATCAATAGTAAAACACAAAACATTATTTATTTTTGGTTAATTCCTCTAATATTGGTTGCATTTGGCTTGGCTTGGTGGTTTTATCGAAAAAAAAATAACGATAAAAACACACTAGAAAATCCTCTTTTCTATAAGATTGGAAATTATAAATTTGATAAAGATCAAAGTAAATTGCTGTATGTTGAAAAAGAAATTGGTCTATCAAAAAAAGAATGTGAGTTGCTTGAAATTTTATGTGATAATTTAAATGATGTTGTAAAAAGAGATGAGTTATCGAAGCGAGTTTGGGAAGATCATGGTGTTTTTGTTGGACGAAGTTTGGATACTTATATTTCTAAATTGAGGAAAAAATTAAAAGAAGACACTTCAATAAAAATCACTAATGTTCATGGTGTTGGATATAAATTAGAAGTGTCTAAAGCATGAATTAAATCATAACATGGCATTCTACGACTTAGCAAAAGAAGAAAGGGATGTGTTGGTTGTAAAAATCAATCAAGAGATTGCTAATGATGTAATTCAAAATTCATCAAAAAATATCAGTTTGTACTTTTCAGATGAAGACACATATATTCGAAAAACCGGATATCTAGCTATTGGAAAAATTTTCTACGCACACCCTCAATTACAAACGTCTATATTTTCAGTTTTAAAAAATTTAATGTCTTCAGAAGATGAATTAATTCGTCAAACAGTTATTAATGCTGCAGGTGAAATTGGAAAATTCCATTTTAATAAAATCGAAGATTTTATGAATATAGGGTTATTCGATAAACATCATCGTGTTCGTAATGCAGTGATCGGATCAATTAAGAAAATGGGAGAGAAGAATCCTGTTCCAGTTTTAGAATGGTCAAAGTCTTATTTAAAACATCCAGATAAAGAAATTAGACGCGAAATATGTCATGGTATTGAGCTTCGCGGAAGAACACATCCTCAAGACATATTACCACTTTTAAAAGTCTTAGAATTTGATGACACCAAACGTGTTTCTGACACTTTAATACATGTACTTGGACAAATAGCTTATAAAAATGGTTGTCTACAAACAGTTGTATCTCATTTACAAACTTGGAAAAATAAATCTTTAGTTGAAAAAGCGCTTGATGAAATTGTAGATGTTCATCATCGTTATAAAAAGTTTGCGGTATTAAGTAAGCAAGAAGCAATTGCTTATATTGATAACCATTATAAGATTTAACAGTTTATGGCAAATCACAATGAATTAGGTAAAAAAGGTGAAGAACTAGCGGTAAATTTTTTACTAAAGCATGGTTATGAGATTCTAGAACGTAATTATACATTTCAAAAAGCTGAAGTTGATATTATCGCTAAAAAAGGAGACACAATTGCTATTGTTGAAGTTAAAACACGTTCGACTAAAGCTTTTGGAAATCCACAAGACTTTTTGAAACCAAAACAAATCCAACGTATTGTAAAAGCTGTAGACAATTATGTAACATCAAGCCAACTTGATGTTGAGGTTCGTTTTGATATTATTGCTATTGTTAAAAATGGACATCAATTTGACATTGAACATTTAGAAAATGCCTATTATCATTTCTGAGACTAAGAAATAGCGCTTACAAATTCTAAAAAGACGTTTTTGTGACGTTCAAGATCCATATTAGGGGATAAGGCAACACGAGCAATATAATCTTTATCACCTTCTTTAGTCGTTCCTTGTGTCGATGTTGCTGGTATTGTCCAATAGCAACCTTTTAGCTGCCCATAACTCACACAATATTTACTCTCACTAGGTATTTTTGTAATCATTAAATTGATTAGCTTATGATTTAAGGTTCTTTTGTAGGTTTCCTTTTCTTCTGCGGTAGCTCCTTTAGTTGGAAGGTCTAATGAGAATACTGAAGGCATAAAACCTTCTTTTGCTAATGCTTCGGAAACAAAATTGATTTTTGCAGTTGGTAAAGTGTCTTTTATGAAGGTTACAAACTCACGTGTATTTTTATAAGCATCAATAATTCTCTGATTCATAGATGGTAATTGATTTGCTAGTATTTCTAGTTGAAGATGTGTGGCTTCATTATCGCATAATATCAAATGCGATTCTATTTTTTGCATTAAAGCATCAGCTTTGCTGTTTCCAACACAGTAACCAGCAGTACATTGTCCTCCACTTGGGAATTTTGATCCACTCGCATATGAAATAGTTCGAACGGTTGACAGTATTTTACCTTCACCTAAAAAAAGAACATTAGGGCAAAAGGTTTGATCTAAAATAAAAACAGGGTCAATGGCGATGGCTCCACTATCAGTTTTCCTAACTTTTTCAAGTGTTTCTTTTAATTGTAAAAGATCTGGAACTTCAACTCTTGGATTTGTTGGAATTTCAGCTATGATATAAGGAACAGCATCTTCTTTAGCAATATTGTTTAAAACGACATCTATGCTTTGAACCATATCATGATCTCCATCTACAGGTAAATCCATAATATCTACGTCATCAAAGCAAGCTGCAACACGTCTTGCTTGATCGTTAGTTCCACCATAACAATTTGGAGGAACAACAAATTTGATAGCTTTACCTTTATGGTTTTCTTGTGCATGATGAACTAATCCCATCATGATAGCATATTGAATTGAGAGTCCGCTAGAACCTACTAGTGGTTTTATTGAAGTTCCTGTAATAGATTTAATTGAATCTAAGACTAGTGTTCTGTTACTATTGATTTCACTTTGAGATGTATCAGTATTACCTACAAGTAAATTCAATGCTTTGAAACAATTAATAGGTGTCATGGCAATCGTTTCTCTTCGTCGTACGTGTTGAATTTCTGAGATGTAGTTTTCATTACCATTAATTAACAAAACACTTCCTAAAGCATCGTGTAAGTTGATAAAAAAGTCAACATTTGAATTGAGTTCGTTATTAGAAATTTCATTTTGTTGTGAAACAAAAATAGTACTGCCATCAAACTCTGGAATATTTTCTAAAGCATCTACTTTTGTTAGTTCAAAAGCATAACCATAAACATTTTTTAAAACGTCAATATCAAGTGAACTTGGTAATTTATCAGTGTAGCTGATTAATGTTTTTTTGTGTTCTAATACGTTTTTTCTCAACACTGCCATCACAGGAATTGTCTGTGATGAGAAACTTATGACCTGTTCAGGATTTAAATTATTTAAACTTGCAATAGCCCATTCTAATACACAAGACAATGGATGACCTAAACGAATATAATCATATGCAGTTGGTAATTCATTTAGGGTAGTAGAATCAAAAATGTTCTTATTGAAAAGTGTTTCAAATTGCTCTAAAAATTCAGTTTTAGCTAACTTTTCATTGTAAATATCAAGTCGATGTGTTGTTAGATTTAACCAATCAGTTGGTAAATTCTTTAATACATTATTAATATAATTTTGTAGTCTACTGTCCGTCATTAGTTAATGATTTAAAGGCTTTTTATTTGTAAAAATTCATTTCATCCAAATATTCCCAAACATGTTCAGGAAGCATCGGGCGAACATTCTTGCCTTCTTTGATAGATTTTCTGATGAATGTTGAAGATAATTCCATTATTGGAGCATCAACTTTTCTAATTTTAGAATGCGTATTAAATTGCGTATCTACTGTTCCGTTAGAAATCCGAGGATAAACATAAATGTTGTGATTATCGAGAATGAGTTCGTAGTTTTTCCATTTATGAAAGCTCTTTAAATTGTCTTCTCCCATGATGAGGGCAAACTCGTGTTCAGGATATTTCTCTTGAAGATAGGTTAAAGTATCAATCGTATAATTAGGCTGTGGAAGATTAAACTCAATATCACTTGGTTCTAACTTTATATAATCTTCTGTAGCACGATATACCATTTCATAACGTTGACGATTATCGAGTAAAGAGCTCTTCTTTTTAAACGGACTATGAGGTGTCACAACAAACCAAATTTTATCTAAATCGCTATATTCTGCTAGATGATTTGCAATGGTTAAATGACCAACGTGAATTGGATTAAAAGTTCCAAAATACAAGCCAATTTTCATGATTAAGAATTAATGAAATTAGACACTAGTGTATAAGCATTGTCTAATGCTTTATCTAGATCTTTATTGAGAACAATTTTGTCAAATAATGGAGCCGTTGCTAATTCTGCAGGAGCTTTTGCAACTCGCATACTTATTTTTTCAGGGCTTTCTTCACCACGTTCTTTAAGTCTAATAATCAACTCATTCAAATCAGGTGGTTTAACAAAAATAGCTAAAGTTTCTTCTGGGAATTTCTTTTTGATTCGTAAACCTCCAGAGACATCAATATCAAAAATAACATGTTTCCCTTTTGCCCAAATACGTTCAACTTCAGTTTTGAGAGTTCCGTAAAAATTGTCTCTGTAGACTTCTTCCCATTCTAAAAACGCATCACTTTTGATTTTGTTTTTGAATTCTTTAAGGTCTAAAAAGTAATAATCTTTTCCGTCAATTTCTTGTCCGCGTTTGTCTCTTGAAGTTGCTGAAATAGAAAACTCTAAATTGAGTTCTTCTTGTTTTAACAGGTGTCTTACAATTGTCGTTTTTCCAGAACCTGAAGGTGCTGAGAACACAATAAGCTTACCTTTCTTTATGTTGTCGTCGTGTTTCACAAATACAATTTATTAAAGGACATTCAATAATTGTTCCTTAATTTTTTCAAGTTCATCTTTCATCTGAACGACTAATTTTTGCATTGGTGCATAATTAGATTTTGAACCAATTGTATTGATTTCTCGACCCATTTCTTGAGAGATAAAACCTAATTTTTTACCATTTGAGTCATCCGATTTTAAAGCCTTTTGAAAGTAGTCAAGGTGGTTTTTCAGACGAACCTTTTCTTCAGTGATGTCAAACTTTTCAATATAATAAACAAGTTCTTGCTCAAATCGGTTTTCGTCTACCTTTTCTTTAATCTCAGAAATGCCTTTATTTAAACGTTCGCGAACACCATCAATACGTTCAGGATCCATGGTAATAACTTCATCTAGTAAATTTGAAATATTATTTACACGTGCAATAAAATCGTTTTCTAAACTTTGCCCTTCATCAATTCTGTATTGTTGTATTTTTTCAATACTATCATCAATAACTTGAGCAATTTGTTTCCATTCACCTTCGTCAATTTCATCTCGTTCAGTAGTTACAGCATCAGGAAGTCTAATTGCCATTTTAAGATATTCGGTCTCTTCTCCTGTGTTAATAACATCCTTTAGTTGTTTGATATATTGATTAACAACAGTTTTGTTAATCTGTGTTGATGTTTCCTCACCTGTAATTTCCATGTATAAAGAAAAATCAACTTTACCTCTTACCAATTTTGAAGCAATGAGTTTCCGAATGCTCAATTCCTTTTCACGATATAATGATGGCATTCTAGCATTGAGGTCTAAATTTTTACTATTTAGTGATTTAATTTCTATGGAAATTTTTTTGGTAGGAAGTTGTATTACAGACTTACCATAACCAGTCATTGATTGTATCATAAGTAATTTAAAAAGTTGAACAAAGATAAGCAAAATCATAACGTTACAAATCATGGTTTAGCATTATAAAATCTATAACTTTGAAATCTTAAATCTAGACTTATGTATAAGAAAGAATTTGAAATACGCTGGAGTGATATAGATGCAAATGGGCATTTAGCAAACTCAGCTTACACTAACTTTATGAGTCACGCCAGAATGGGATTTTTCATAGAATATGGGTTTTCTATGAAAACATTAACTGATTTTAATATTGGACCAGTAGTTTTTTATGAGCATACTTACTATTACAAGGAATCATTTATTGGAAAACCAATTACTGTGACTGTTGAAGTTTCAGGATTAAGTGAAGATGGTATGTTTTTTAAATTTGAACATAATTTATATGGCCATAATGGAAAACACCTAGCATCTAGTGATATGTTAGGCTCATGGATTGATCTGAAAACAAGAAAACTAACAGTTTTGCCAAAACCTTTGCTGAAACAATCTGAAGCGTTTCCAAAGACTGAAAATTTCAAATTCCTAACTAAAGAAGATACTAGAGTATCTCGAAAAACTCCAAAGGACTTAAGCTGAAATTTTCGGTTTTTTAGTTACTAAATACACACCTGAAAATATTAAAACCATAGCTCCTAATTTAATTGGGCTAACAGCATCTACTCCCATTATAATTGCAAAAACACCAGCGATTACAGGTTGTAAATAAATAAAGGTTCCTACTGTTGAAGCTTTTAATGAGTTTAAAGCTAATGGATTTAAAAGGTAGGTTCCAAAGGTGGCTCCTACAATAACAAATAATACTGAAAACCAAATGTAAGGCGTAAAGGTATGCCATTGAATTTCTAAGGTTTCTTGATACCCAAAAGGTAACGTGAAAAGGATTCCAAAGAGAAACAACCACTTAATAAATGCAAATGGATGATATTTTGCCGTAAGTCTTTTTATCAATACAACATAAATACTGTACGAAATTGCATTTATAAAAATACATAAATTACCTAATGGTACATTATCACCAACTCTTGTCGAATCTCCTAAAGCTGTCAATAGAACACCACCAGCAAACGCTAGAATAATACCGAAAATTTTAAGTTTTGTTAGTTTTTCGTTAAGGAAAAATATGGATAGAATTAATATAATTACAGGCGTAATTGTCATAATTACTGATGCATGAATAGGTGTCGTTAACTCTAAACCTTTTAAAAATAAAAGCATGTTTATACCTACACCAAAAAGTGACGCAAAGAAAATAGTTACAAAGTCTTTTCTTTCTATTTTCTTGCTTTTGACAATTAAGCTCAAGAGCCAAAATAAAACAGTAGCTCCAACGACTCTTAAAAGAACAAAAGCAAAAGATTGAATAAAACCTTCATTGATAACAGTTTTAGCATAGGTGTAATTTAGTCCATATAAAAGTTGAACTAAAAACACAGCAAATAATGCAAATTTTCTACTGTTCATTTGTGTGGGTATAAGCTTTTGCAGCTTCTATAGTTTTAGCGCTATTACCAATAAATATGTGATCATTCATTACAATTACTGGGCGTTTTAAAAAGGTGTAATGATCTAAAATATAATGTTTATAATCAGCTTCACTTAAAGTGATGTCTTTAAGGCCCATTTCTTTATATAGTTTAGCTCGTCTACTAAATAACGCTTCGTAACTACCAGCTAGTTCTTTGAGTTGTTCTATTTGTCTTACTGTAATGTCTTCAGATTTAATCTCTTGAAAAGTAAAATCATCAGGTAGCTCTAATGCTTTAATTATTCTTTCACAGGTATTACATGTTTTAAGGTGATAGACTTTTTTCATGATTTTTAGACACTCTAAAATTGAAGGTTTTAAGTGCGCAAGGTAATTAGAAATCAAAAGAAAATTAGTTACTTTTAAGGAAAATTTATAGGTCTATGGATTATTTTACGATTGCATCAATTTTGATAGTTTTATCAGCGCTTTTTAGTTACATCAATGTTAAGTTTTTAAAACTTCCAATTACAATTGGATTGATGCTTATAACTATTGTATTTACTATTGTGATTGTTGCTATTGGTCAATTTGACGATACCATATTGGTAACTGAAAAAGAACTCATAAATCAAATTGATTTTGAAACTGTTCTACTCGATATAATGTTGAGTTTCTTGTTATTTGCAGGAGCTTTGCATACCAATTTTAATCAGTTAAAAATTCAACGTGGACCTGTATTGGCTTTTGCTACTTTAGGAGTTTTAGTTAGTACCTTTTTGGTAGGCCTTTTTATGTATTTCATGTTTGAAGCTTTCGGTTATCATATAGACTTTATTTATTGCTTGTTGTTTGGAGCTTTAATATCTCCAACAGATCCAATTGCAGTCTTAGGAATTCTAAAAAAAGTAGGAGCGCCTAAAAATCTTGAAGCTAAAATAGTCGGTGAATCGTTGTTTAATGATGGCGTAGGTGTGGTTGTGTTTTTAACTATATTTTCAATTGCAAAATCTCCAAATGCTGCCATAGAAGTTTCTGAAATACTTCAATTATTTGGCGTTGAAGTTCTTGGAGGTGTTGGCCTCGGACTTTTGTTAGGTTATATCACTTATAAACTTATGAAATCAATTGATAATTACGAAGTTGAGGTAATTATAACATTAGCAACTGTCATGGGAGGAAGTTTGTTAGCACATAAATTACATATGTCTGCACCTCTTGCGATGGTTACAGCTGGATTAATTGTTGGGCATGATACAATTAGAAGTTCTGCAATGTCTGAAGTAACGGAAGCTTATGTCGATAAATTTTGGGAAATGATTGATGTGCTTTTAAACGCCGTACTATTCATTATGATTGGAATGGAAATGTTAGTGTTGACATTCGAATTGAATTTTATAATAGCTGGATTAATTGCAGTGCCTCTTGTGTTATTGTGTAGATTTATTTCTTTATGGTTACCGATAAAGTTTTATGCTAAAAAATTACAATTCATTCCAAAAACGAATCTTATTATGACTTGGGGTGGATTAAGAGGTGGTATTTCTATAGCATTGGCTTTAACATTAACCCAAGAAATGCATAGAGAATTATTCCTTGTTGTTACTTATGTTATAGTTGTTATATCTATTGTTGGACAAGGCTTGACTGTTGGTCCAATTATAAAACGTTTGACAAGAAAAGCAGATTAGTTAATATTAAAATACGAATTGATATCTTCGAAAGGTATAGTGAATTCCATAATTCCTTGGGAATACGATGCAATTTCGTATGGATTATATAAAACAATTAAACCTTCATCGCTAAACCCTAAACTTTCTGGAAGTTGAAAATCTTTTCCGAAGAAAAACTCCTCCATTGGTTCATCTGAATTTGACTTCACTTCTTCTTTTAGTTTATTGGTAATAACTCCTGAAAGCCCTTGAATATCATTTATGATTTCAGCTTTTGAGTATAGTTGACCTGTTTGAGGATTAAAATTGAAAAATTTTATGTGAGTATTACCATGTGCGCCTCCAGTATCTAGATATGAATTTACAGCAATGCAAATCACTTCAGGAGAACGATAAGTAACTTCACCATCAATAAAGGCTTCCCATTTTTGAGAACTCTCCGGAAAATCGTTTTTAAACGTTTTAAATTCTGTGTTAAATCGTTTAACTGCCTCATCAATTGATACATTATTTAAAGAATCGTCGGTCAAGTTAGTTTGGCTTACAATATAATTTTGAATGACAGAATTTATTAATTCCGAAACGGCTTTATCTCCTTCGGCTTTAGGGAAATTTATTGAGATATCAGCTGCTTTAGAAGTTTCAATGTTTTCCTCAATAAACTTGATTTCGACTTCATTTTTACAAGAAAAAATAGTTACTAATGTCAAAATAAGGAGGGTGTGTTTTTTCAAAATTTTGTTCAATTTGTTAATCATTCAATAAAGGTATTACATACATTTGAATACAACGAATTAAAGTTTTAATTTGTTGCAGATTGCAATAATTTTTTAGACAATAGACGTATGAAATTCAATTCAAAAACAATTCATGGTGGACAGGTTCACGATCTTGCTTACGGCAGTGTGATGCCACCAATTTATCAAACATCTACTTATGCACAATCCACTCCTGGTGGTCATAAAGGCTATGAATACTCAAGAACTCATAATCCAACTCGAAATGCTTTAGAAAATGCTTTTGCAAGTATCGAAAACGGAAATCACGGTTTAGCGTTTGGTTCTGGTTTAGCAGCAATTGATGCTGTTATTAAATTGTTACAACCTGGTGATGAGGTTATTTCTACAAGCGATTTATATGGTGGGACGTATCGCTTGTTTACGAGTATATTTAAAAAATTTGGAATTAAATTTCATTTTGTTGGAATGGAAAATACCACTAAAATTGAAGCTTATATCAATAAAAACACGAAGCTTATTTGGGTAGAAACACCAACGAATCCAATGATGAATATCATTGATATAAAAGCGACTGCTGCCATTTCTAAAAAGCATCAGCTATTATTAGCTGTAGATAATACATTTGCTACTCCATATCTGCAACGACCATTAGATTTAGGAGCAGATATTGTGATGCATTCTGCAACAAAGTATCTTGGTGGTCATAGTGATTTAGTCATGGGAGCATTAATTGTTAAAGATACAGATCTTGCAGATCGTCTATATTTTATTCAAAATGCAAGTGGAGCAGTTTGTGGCCCTCAAGATAGTTTTTTAGCGCTACGAGGAATTAAAACCTTACATGTTAGAATGCAACGTCATTGCGAAAATGGAAAAGCAGTTTCAGAATTTTTAGCGAATCACCCTAAAATTGAAAATGTTTATTGGCCTGGTTTTAAAAGTCACCCAAACCATAATATTGCTAAAGCACAAATGAACGATTTTGGAGGAATGGTTTCTTTTACCACAAAAGGAAATAACTATAAGGAAGCTATTAAGATAGTTGAAAAACTAAAAATATTTACACTTGCCGAATCTTTAGGTGGTGTTGAGTCTTTAGCTGGTCATCCAGCAAGTATGACACATGCAAGTATTCCAAAAACCGAAAGAGAGAAGTTAGGTATTGTCGATTCGTTAATTAGACTAAGTGTTGGTATTGAAGATGAAGACGATTTAATTGCAGACTTGAAACAAGCCATTGGATAATAAATACATTGCATTAAACAAAAAAGACCAAGTATTAAACTTGGTCTTTTTTGTTATTTATTATGATTATTTTAATCTAAATAGTAAATGTATCCAAAATTCAACCAAACTAACCAATCATTAGCTTTATTAGAATCTAAATTATGATCTAAACCATCCACAGTATCAGTAAAGAAGTACTGCCATCTTAGGTCTACCATTAAATCAGAAAGTATAGTTAATTTGTATCTTGTTCCAATACTTCCAACTACAGACCATGTTGTACCACTTCCATCAAATAAAAATGGATCTTCATTAAAATTTGGACTTGCTGCTGCTACCCATCCTGGAAAAAAGTTATTCGAATCATTAATATTTCCTCCTGGATAAGATGTTTCTACTGTAGGATTAAACGATGTAAAATGCACACCCAAACTTACAAAAGGTGCAAATGAATAACCAAATGATTGAAAAGAACGAATACTTTTAGGGAAAAACTCTATTTGAGTACCAATATCAAAGTTATTTGCAATACCAGAGTGCCTAACTAAGCTCTCATAACTTGCGTTAGTCGCAGCACGATCTACCCACTCACCAAAATGGTTAAGTTGTGTTCTATTCCAAGAAATTTCATTTCTAAGTTTAAAGTGATCATTGAAAAATGTATCTGTAGAATAACAGTTACAATCTGCTCTGTATGCAAAGTTGATGTAGTGAACTATACCAATACCAATACCAGTATTTCCAGAGTTAGTTTTAAAATCATTTCGGACTCCAAAATCAGACTGAAATGCTACTGGACCAGCAATAACACCAATTTCATGCGAAAAACCAAGTTGAGCATACACTTGGTTAATACCCATCATTAAAATGAATACAAATGTTAATTGTTTAAAATTAAGCGTCATAGGAATTAAATTACCAAGGGCATATTTCGTTAACAAATATATAAAAACTGGTCTAACTACCAAACAAAAGTAATACCTCTTACTGTTTTTAGATTAGATTATAATTGTTTAGAGCCAGTAAGCATTGAGAATATCAAAAAATATATGTATAAATTTTAAAGATAATGTATCTTTGTGCTTTAAAAATCAACGTTGATTATTAATAATTTAATAGATGAAAGATAAAATAGAAGCTTTTTTAAATCTTGTAACAGAAAAAAATGGTCATGAGACTGAATTTTTACAAGCAGTGCACGAAGTTGCAGAAACAGTAATTCCTTTTATTGAAGAGAATCCTAAATATCAGGGAAAAATGCTATTAGAGCGAATGGTTGAACCAGAACGCACGATTATTTTTAGAGTTCCTTGGATTGATGATCAAGGAAATACTCAAGTAAATAGAGGGTTTAGAGTTGAGTTTAACTCTGCAATAGGACCTTATAAAGGTGGATTAAGATTTCACCCGTCTGTAAATTTAAGTATTCTTAAATTTTTAGGGTTTGAACAAGTATTCAAAAATTCTTTAACGACACTTCCAATGGGAGGAGGAAAAGGAGGTTCAGATTTCAATCCTAAAGGAAAAAGTGATAATGAAGTGATGCGTTTTTGTCAATCATTTATGACAGAATTATTTAGACATATTGGTGCTAATACCGATGTTCCTGCTGGAGATATTGGTGTTGGAGGAAGAGAAATAGGGTATATGTTTGGTCAATATAAAAGATTACAAAATGAATTTACTGGAGTTTTAACTGGCAAAGGAATGTCTTACGGAGGATCTTTAATTCGACCTGAAGCAACAGGTTATGGTTGTGTTTATTTCGCACAAAATATGCTAAAAACTAAGAATGATTCTATTAGTGGTAAAACAGTAGTAATTTCTGGATCTGGAAATGTTGCACAGTTTGCTTGTGAAAAAGCAACACAATTAGGTGGAAAAGTTGTGACTATGTCTGATTCAGGTGGATATATTCATGATGTTGACGGTATTGATGCCGATAAGTTAACATTTATAATGAATCTTAAAAATGTAAAACGTGGAAGAATAAGTGAATATGTTAATGAATATTCATCTGCCACATATCATGCTGGAGAAAGACCATGGTCTGTAAACTGTGACATTGCATTACCATGTGCTACTCAAAATGAATTAAATGGAGACGAAGCAAACGCTTTAATCAATAATAATGTTATTGCTGTTGCAGAAGGTGCAAATATGCCAACAACTCCAGAAGCAATTGAAGCATTTCAAAACGCTAAAATATTATTTTCACCAGGAAAAGCATCAAATGCAGGTGGTGTTGCAACTTCTGGATTAGAAATGAGTCAAAATTCGTTACGTATGAATTGGACAAGAGAGGAAGTAGACGCAAAACTTCTTAAAATCATGGATGATATTCACCAATCTTGTGTGACTTACGGCACTAGAAAAGATGGTTATATTGACTATGTTAAAGGAGCAAATGTTGCAGGTTTTGTTAAAGTTGCAGACGCTATGATGGCTCAAGGTGTAGTTTAAAACCAACTCCAAAAAACAAATAAAAATAGTCTTCAATTTGAAGACTATTTTTTGTTTAGTATTAATTTGTTCAAAATCGATTATACAATAAAATATGTTATTTTTGGTTAATGTTTAAGTCGCTAAAAGCACTTTTTAAATGAAGTTTTTTAAACTATCAACAGTTGTTTTATTTTTAATAATAACAACACCTATTTTCGGTCAAGATTTCTCTGGTTTATGGGAAGAACATTTTTCCTATTTAAATATTAAAGATATTTCTAGTAGCGAAGACGTGTTATATGCGGCTTCTGAGAATGCTATTTTCACGTTTGATTATAATACCAATGAAATTGATAAAATAAGCACTATTGAAGGCCTGTCTGGAGGAGATATTTCTAAAATATATTACAGTGAAACAAATGATATATTAGTTGTTGGCTATGATACAGGGTTAATAGATCTCGTGTTGAGTGATGATCAAGTATTAACAGTTATAGATATTTTAAATAAGGTTACTATCCCTCCCGATACAAAAAACATTAATGATTTTTACGAAAATGAAGGTTTACTTTATATTTCCACAGATTACGGAATATCTGTTTACGATTTAGAACGATTAGAATTTGGAGACACCTATTTTATTGGTGCAGGTGGTTCACAAATTAGAGTTACTCAAACAATGGTTTTAAATGGATTTTTATACGCTTCTTGTAGAGACAATGAAGGTATTAAAAAAGTTGATTTATTAAATCCTAACCTGATTGATTTTAGCCAATGGGAAACAATCAGGCCTGGTGATTTTAAATTTATTAGAACTATAAATGATAAAATATATGCCATCGGATTTAATAGAGCAGTTTTTGATATACTTGTCAATCCTTATACGCAATTAATTCAATATCCTATATTGCCTGATGATATGAGAATCTCAGGATCAAATCTAATTATCACTACTGTAAATAGAGTTTATATCTATGATGAATTGTTTAATTTAATAACAGAAATTAGTAGTAATCCAGATTTAGGAATACAATTTACAGCCGCAACTAATTATAGTCAAGGTGAAATATACATAGGTACTAAAGGGATAGTTGCGTTTGGGACACCTGGGCGAGGAGTTTTGAAGACATTTTCTAACAGTTTAGATGTTTTCGAGGAAATTCATCCAGACGGACCTTTAAGTAATAATGTTTTTGCAATAGAGACTATTTCTAATGACTTATGGGCTGTATTTGGTGGCTATTCCAGAACTTTTAACCCTAATGGTGGAGTTAGAAGAACAGGAGTTAGTAGATATCTTAACGGAGAGTGGAGGAATATTCAGTTTGAAAGTATAGTTGAGGTAATTGAAGACCCGTTTTTTTTGTCTGATATTGCTATTAATCCATTTAATACAGATCAAGTTTTTATAACCTCTCACTGGGCAGGCGTAATTGAATTTAATAATGAAGAGCCAACCATTCTTTACAATGAAGATAATAGTACATTATCTGCTTTTTTTCAAGAATTTCAGTTTGTTAGTGTAAATGTGTTTGATAGAAATGGAGCTTTATGGGTAATGAGTTCGCGTCTTGAAAGACCGTTAAATAAGTTTGAAAACGGACAATGGACTTCATACGATTTTACTTCAATTATTCCAGTTCCACCATTAAATTCAAATATTGGATTTTCATCACTTGTAATTGATAATCAGAATACTAAATTTATAGGCTCGTTCTCTTTTGGGCTAGTTGGATTTAATGAAACTGGAGGAAGTACACAATTAGATTTTGCTTCAGGCGAAGCAGAAAATTTTCCTTCTTCTTATGTCAAAGCATTGGCCTTAGACAATAATGGTCAATTGTGGATCGGTACTGAAAAAGGGTTGAGGATTCTGTTTAATACAGGTAATTTTTTTACTGACCCAAATGTCAATAATATCGTGATTTTAGAAGATGGAATACCTAAAGAATTGCTTTCAAATCAACTAATTACATCGATTGCAGTTGACGGTTCAAATAATAAATGGGTTGCAACTTCAGATTCTGGTGTATTTTATTTTTCTCCAGACGGACAAGAAACTATTTTTCATTTTACTAAGGATAATTCTCCTTTACCAACAAATAATATAAACGAAGTGTCAATAGATCAATCCACTGGTAGAGTTTATATTGCAACATCAAAAGGATTAGTGTCTTTTTTATCAGGAGGAACTAAACCAGTTGATACTCTTGAAGAAGCTTTTGTATACCCAAATCCTGTTCGACCAGAATACAATATTCTTGGGTCAAACAATTTAAATGATATAAATAACGGAGTCAAAGTTTCAAATCTTACGGAGAATGTAAATATTAAAATTACAGACATTGAAGGGAATCTTGTTGCTGAAGCTCAGTCTAGAGTTAACCAAAGAACCTCAAGTGCTAATTATAATTTTGCAATTGATGGTGGAACTGCTATTTGGAATGGGAAAAACTTTGCTAATAATGTGGTTTCAACTGGAGTTTACCTTATTTTTATTTCTGATTTAGACTCTTTTGAGACCAAAATACTAAAATTACTTATCGTAAGGTAATACTACTGCATATCTATTATGCTCAACAAAAATAAAGCTATTGTTATTTCAAAGTTAAGGTATCGTGATAATGACCTTATCGTTACATGTTTTACAGAACAGAAAGGTCTTGTTTCATATTTAGTTAGAGGTGCGTTAAAAAGTACTAAAGGAAAATCTAAAGCGGTATATTTTCAATTATTATCACAACTACAAATAGAAGAAAGTTTTAAGCCAAACCAAACTTTACATTATATAAAAGAGATTAAAATTGACTACATGTATAAAAGCATTCATACGAATGTCTTTAAGAGTTCTATAGCAATGTTTTTGGCAGAAATTTTAGCAACAATTTTAAAAGAAGAAGAACAAAACCTTCAACTTTATGAATATCTACAGATTACATTTAAATGGCTTGATTATCAAGAAGAGTTTTCAAATTTCCATTTGTTGTTTTTATTAAATCTTACGCAGTATTTAGGTTTTTATCCTGAAAATATAAATACAGAAAAACCATATTTTAATCTTTCTAATGGTTTATTTGAATCTCAAAAGACAAATTTATATTCTGTTTCAGGAGAAAATTTAACATTATTGAAGCGGCTGTTAGGCATAAAATTTGATGAACTACAAAATATTAAAATTAGTTCAAAACAAAGACAATCATTTTTAACCATGTTATTGTTATATTTTGAATTACATTTGGGCAGTTTTAAAAAACCAAAATCTCTGCAAGTATTTAATCAAGTATTTAATTAGAATTACATTTTCTTTTTATGAAATTCATTAAAGCATTAGTTGTTTTTTTATACCTAGTTTGTAGCGTTAATGCTCAAGAGGTTAAGGTGCTTGATCAAGAAACACAAATCCCTATTGTTGGAGTAACTATCTACAATTCCCAAAAGGATAAATCTGTTATCACAGATATTGATGGTAAAGCTTCTTTGGATCAATTTGATGCGAATGAAACTATCTACTTTCAAAATATACTTTATGTTAAATATTCTACTAAAAAGAGTGTGATTGCATTAGACAATTATGTAGTTTCTTTAGAGCCTAATATTGAAGGACTAGACCAAGTGGTTGTTTCTGCATCAAAGTTTGAACAAAGTAAGCGTGATATTCCTCAAACAATTGTTAATGTGAATTCTGCAGACATTCAGTTTGCAAACCCACAAACAAGTGCAGATTTATTAGAAGGCACAGGTAATGTATACATTCAAAAAAGTCAACTAGGAGGAGGGAGCCCAGTCATTAGAGGGTTTTCTACTAATAGACTTTTAATTACTGTTGATGGTGTAAGAATGAATAATGCCATTTTTAGAAGCGGAAACCTACAAAACGTAATTTCTATTGATCCGTTTACCATTCAAAATACAGAAATTACTTTAGGAGCTGGTTCAGTAGTTTATGGAAGTGATGCTATTGGAGGTGTAATGAGTTTCTATACTCAAAAACCACAATTATCTTATAAAGACTCATTGTACTTTAATGCAAACGCAGTTGCGAGATATGCAACAGCAAATAAAGAAAAAACGGGTCATCTAGATTTTAATTTTGGTTTAAAAAAATGGGCGTTTTTAAGCAGTATTAGTTATACCGATTTTGATGATTTAAAAATGGGGAAACATGGTCCCGATGATTATTTAAGACCAGAATATATTGAAACAATGAATGGTCAAGATATCATTGTGCAAAATAATAATCCAAGGCTACAAGTTCCCACAGGATATGATCAAATTAATTTTTTGCAAAAGATTAGATATGAACCTAAAGAAAATTTAAGTTTCGATCTAGGGTTGTACTATACAAGTACATCTTCTTATCCAAGATATGATAGATTAATTAGATATAATGGTAATGAACTGCGTTCTGCTGAATGGGATTATGGCCCACAACGATGGTTATGGGTAATTTTCAAGTGACTAAGCTCAGTAGTAGTTCAAATCTGTATGACAAGATTCAAGCAACTGTTGCTTA